>NZ_QSCK01000015.1:98446-98691 GCF_003463035.1 Roseburia sp. OF03-24
CCCTCTGCTTGTAAGGCAGATGCTCTCCCAGCTGAGCTAAGATCCCACGAGATTACTTGTAGTGAGTGTTAAAATAAAAGATTCTGAGTTGTGACATGCTTGCATGGCTAAGACTCAGAATCTTTTATTTTATCCGAGCGTTAGCGCAGGATGGCAGTTCGTAGAACTGGCATACACACTCACATTTTCCTCACTGCAAAACGACCCAAGCGGGACTCGAACCCGCGACCTCCGCCGTGACAGGG
>NZ_QSCK01000016.1:0-94437 GCF_003463035.1 Roseburia sp. OF03-24
GGTGTGAGAGGTCGGGAAATCACTCAGATTTCCCTCCTACTCGATTGCGTAAGAAGATTTTTACAGGTTGTATATGAGAAATGAATGTTGTATAGTATCTGCAAGAAATATCTTCTTTCGTGAATGTTATAAATGTTGGTTTCGTTATTTTCATTATATGACAATTGGATTTAAAGGGGATTATAATGACGCGGTAAAAAACAAAGGAGAAGAAAACAAACATGAGAATTTTTTTGGCGGAAGATGAACAGGATTTAAATGCCATTATTGTTCAAAAACTGACTGAGGATGGTTACAGTGTGGATCATTGTTTTGATGGCAGGACAGCAATAGATATCCTTTCCTGTACGGAGTATGATGCAGTGATTCTTGATATTATGATGCCAAAAGCAGATGGATTTACAGTGCTGCGTGCGCTGAGGGGAATGGGAAAGACAACACCGGTGCTATTTCTGACAGCAAAGGATGCTGTTTCGGACAGAGTAAAGGGATTAGACAGTGGGGCAAATGATTATCTTGTGAAGCCATTTTCGTTTGAAGAGTTGTCAGCACGTCTGCGCGCAATGATGAGGGGATCTTTCGGAGTTACTGACAATGTTTTGCATATTGCGGATCTTTCTTTGGATTGCACTTCCCACAGGGTAATGCGGGGGGGAAAAGAGATCACATTATCGGCTAAAGAGTATGCCATGCTGGAATATTTCATGTACAATCAGGGGCGTGTGCTGTCTCGTGAGATGATAGAGGATCATGTCTGGAATTTTGATTACGAAGGGGGCACGAATGTAGTGGATGTTTATATCAGCTATCTTCGAAAAAAAATTGATGGTGGATATGACAAAAAGTTGATTCATACAGTCCGTGGAAGAGGATTTATAATGAGAGAGGAAATTTAAGATATGGGGAGATTCTCAATCCGTCTGAAAATAACAATCTGGTTTACTGCAGCATTGGTGGTAATAGTACTATTTGCATATCTGATGATTTTTGTCGTCAGCCGTCAGATTTTGATAAAAACAATACAGGATAGTCTGGTGGAGACAGTGGAAAATAATGTGGATGAGATTGAATATTTTTCTGGGATGGATGAAATCCGTACAGATGCGGATATTGATTATTTGATTGATTACCGGAAAGGGTATCTGGAAATTGACGACGATTTTCTGAGCAAGGTAAATGAAGTCTATACAGGATTGTATGATGAAAAGTCAAGGCTTATTTATGGAGAAAATCCAATAGCTGCAAAAGTGGCAGATCTGGAATTTGTGGATTCCGAGATTCAAAAAGTAATGAAGGATGGAACGGGGTATTATATTTTTGACCGGAAACTCACAGCAGAAGGACTTAACGGATTATGGCTTCGTGGAGTGGTATCAGAGGAACAGGGAGAGCGTCAGAGCTTTGGGATTATGCGGATTGCACTGGTTCTTCTGCCGGTTCTGGTCGTAATAGCATCTGCGGGAGGATATTTTATTGCTGGACGTACATTAAATCCAATTCAGAAAATAGCTGGGACTGCAAGAAAGATTGGAGAAGAAAATGATTTGAAATGCAGGATCAATCTTGGAAAAGGGAATGATGAACTGCACCAGCTTGCGGATATATTTAATGAGATGTTTGAACGACTGGAAAGTACATTTGAAAAGGAACAACAATTTACATCCGACGTTTCACATGAACTAAGAACACCGATGGCTGTCATTTCAGCACAGTGTGAGTATACACTTGAAAAAGAAAGAAGCGTAGGGGAATATGAAGATGCCTTGCGGGTAATCAGGCGTCAGGCGCGGAAAATGACAAAACTTATTGATCATATGCTGGACTTTGCCAGACTGGAAATGAAATCAGGAAAATATGCAGAGGAAGCTGTTGATATGGAAGAACTGGTGGCATCTATTTGCTCTGATATGAAGCTGATAAGAGAAAAGAAAATTATGCTTGATTATGAGACGGAGCAGGCAGTGTTTTATGGAAATCGTGAACTTTTATCAAGAATTCTCGTTAATCTTGTCAGCAATGCCTATCGTTATGGGAAAGAGAATGGGCATATCTTTGTGAAATTAAAGAAAGAAGAAACGGAACTTGTTTTGTCTGTAACGGATGATGGGATAGGAATTGCAGAAGAAGAGCAGGAAAAGATCTTCCGGCGGTTTTATCAGACTGATGTATCGCGAGGAGGCGAGGGAAGTGGACTTGGGCTTGCCATGGTTTATGAAATTGTGAAGTTTTACAGAGGAAAAATCCAAGTGAAAAGTGAGGCAGGCAGTGGGAGTGTTTTTCAGGTAAAACTGCCGCTTTGATAAAAGCAGACATATGGAAATCAATAATGATTATAAAAAATTTGTCGTATTAATAATGTTCTAATAAATGCATGATATAATCAAAGTACAAAGCAAAACAATTAGAAATGAGAAACTCTCATGAAAAAAGGAGGATTTGTTTATGAAGAGAGCAGCAAAACAGGTTTTAATTGTACTTTTGGTTGTGATAGCGGTAATTGGTACGGGAAACATTTCAGCACAGGCAGATTATAACTGGAAACCGAAGAAGGTTTCCATAGCGCAGTCGGCAAAAAAGGTTTCTCAGGGAAAGGAGTTTGAAATCAGAGCGAAAGTAACTCCAATAGATGCTGAGGACGATTATATCCGCTGGGAAATTATTTCAGGAAAAAAATATGTAAAATTTGAGGATCGTGACCGCACAGGCGATGAAATGGATTTCATTGCCGTAAAACCAGGAAAAGCAAAAATCCGGTGTTATGTACAGGGAAAGAGTAAGAAGAAATATGGTGATACAATAACTGTAACTGTGACGAAGAAAAAGAGTGATTATTCATTGGCAAAGGTTGGAGAATCAGTCAAATATGTAGAAGCATGGGATGATTTTGATTTAGAGGTCAAAAAAGGATCCTCAATAAAGAACAGTCAGTTAAAATGGGAGATCAGTGATACAAGTATTGTCTCGTTTGCAGAAAGAAAAACAACCGGAACGGACGTTGAGTTTTATGCGGAAAAGACAGGAACAGTACGGGTAACCTGTACATGTACAAGTGGTAAGGCAAAGGGTAAAAAAGTAGTATATACCGTGAATGTTATTGCGGATGATGATGATGACTACGATGATGACTATTATGATGACTATGATTGAGCATGATTGAGAGCGAAAGCTCTTCGGGGGCATTTTTGACAGTTTATGCAAAAAATGCCCCCATTTGTGTAATACTCCCTCGTCATCTTTTGTTTGTGCTATGCTGAAATTACGAAAGTGAAAGATGCGCAGATCACAAATAAAGAGAGGATCAATCATGAGTTTAAAATACGAATCTATCATAAAACAGATGTCACTCGAAGAAAAAGCCCTGATGATGTCCGGCAAAAACACCTGGGAGACAGTGGATTTTGAAAAATACGGAATCCCGTCCATGGCAATGTCTGACGGACCGCACGGATTGAGAAGACAGGCGGGAGCCGGAGACCACTTGGGATTAAATGCAAGTCTCCCTGCGACCTGTTTTCCGACCGCAGCCTCGGTTGCAAACAGCTGGGATGAAATATTAGGCGAGGAGATCGGAACGGCATTGGCAGAGGAAGCCGTGACCATGGATGTCAATGTGATCTTAGGACCGGGATTAAACATCAAGAGAAGCCCGCTCTGTGGAAGAAATTTTGAATATTTTTCCGAAGATCCGTACCATGCAGGAAAAATGGCGGCAGCCTATGTAAGGGGAATCCAGAGCAAAGGAATCGCAGCCTGCCCGAAGCATTTTGCAGCAAACAGCCAGGAACTGCGTCGTATGGCAAATGATTCCGTTGTGGATGAGAGAACCTTCCGTGAGATCTATACGACCGGATTTGAGATCGCGGTAAAAGAAGGAAAAGCGAAGTCGATCATGTCTTCTTATAATGAAGTAAACGGTGTCTATGCCAATGAGAACCGCCACATGTTACAGGAAATCTTAGTCGATGAATGGGGCTTTGACGGATATGTAGTATCCGACTGGGGTGGAAGCAATGATCACGCACTCGGAGTGAAAAACGGAAGTCATCTTGAGATGCCGGGCACCGGAAAATCAGGAATGCATGATATCGTAAATGCCGTCAAAAACGGAACATTAGAGGAGAGTGTGTTAGATCAGCGCTTAGATGAACTGCTCCGTGTCATTTTTGCGACGCATCAGGCGACCGTGGATGGAAAAGGAACTACTTTCAATAAGGAAGCGCATCATAAACTTGCACGCAAAGCGGCCGAGGAGAGCATCGTCCTTTTAAAAAATGAAGAGCAGATCCTTCCATTAAAACAGGGGACAAAAGTGGCTGTGATCGGAGACTTTGCAAAGACTCCGCGATATCAGGGAGCAGGATCTTCCTTAGTGAATCCGGCAATGCCGCCGGAGTCCATATTAGAGGAGATAAAAGACAGCGGACTTACGATGACAGCCTATGAACAGGGGTATATCAGAAACAGAAAACCAAATGCTAAACTGGTAAAGGCAGCTGTTGATGCAGCAAAAAATGCGGATGTGGTGCTGTTTTTCGGAGGTCTTGACGAGATCAGCGAGTCGGAGGGACTCGACCGTACCCATATGCATATGCCTGTAGCACAGGACGAATTGATCAATGAACTTACCACAGTAAACAAAAATGTGATCGTAGTCCTCTCAGCGGGATCTTCCGTGGAAATGCCGTGGTATCCGTATGTCAAAGGAATTGTGCACGGTTACCTCGGCGGTCAGGCGGGTGCGTCAGCGATTCTTAACGTTCTGACCGGAAAAGTCTGCCCGTCCGGAAAACTGAATGAGACCTATCCGCTTCATTATGAAGATACACCGGCGTATGAATATTATCCGAGCAAAGAGAGAAGCAGCGAATACCGGGAGGGACTTTATGTAGGATACCGCTACTACACGACAGTAGGTAAAAAAGTGCGTTTCCCGTTTGGTTTCGGACTCAGTTATACCACATTTACTTACCGTGATCTGGCGGTAGATCAGGATGGTGTGACATTTAAAATTAAAAATACCGGAGATGTGACCGGAACAGAGATCGCACAGCTTTATGTCGGAAAAGAATCTGATTCCGTGTTCCGTCCGCTGCGCGAACTGAAAGGCTTCGCGCGGGTGGAACTGGCTCCGGGAGAAGAAAAAGAAATAAGGATTTTATTTGACGATAAGACATTCCGTTTTTATGATACACGGACAGACAGCTGGGAAGTGGAAACGGGAACCTATCAGATCATGATCGGAAGCAATGCGGAAGAAATGCTGCTTGCGGGATCACTTGCGGTAAATGGAACTGTCACAGAGGGTGGTTACAGCAGAGAAAGCCTGCCGGAATATTTTAATGGTGAGATCAAAAATATTTCTGATGATACATTCCGCAGACTGTATGGCAGAGAGATCCCGGATGGAAGCTGGAGCGGAGAAATCCGTATGAATGATGCAGTCTGCCAGCTTTATTATGGAAAAGGAATTTTTGGTAAACTGTTTTACGGGGTACTGCGTATTTTGTTAAAGATCAGCGAATGGCAGGGAAAACCGAATCTGAACGTATTGTTTAATTACAATATGCCGATCCGCGGCTATGCAAAAATGACAGGTGGTTTTGTCACAATGAAGATGGCAGAAGCTTTGACCGAGATGGCAAACGGACACCGCATTAAGGGAACAGCGCACCTGATCAAAGCGGCAGTGAAACGTGATTAGGTAAAATGTAATCAGATAAAAAAGTGGTAAATAACAGGGACTTGTACTAAAATAAATTTGGTGCAGGTCCCCATTTGCGTTCACAAAACGTTTGTGGGGGATGATATCATGAGCGCAAGTGAGTCAACATGTTCACATGATTGCCGAACGGCGAATTGGAGCAGGTACACTGGAAAAGAAAATGGAGAAAAATATATGATAAAAATTGCAATCGTAGAAGATGAAGCGATGTATGCAAAGCAGCTTGAGGAATTTTTACATCAATATGAAAAAGAAAATGGGGAGGCTTTTGATATCACGATCTATTCGGATGGGGATCAGATCGTCAATAAATATCAGTCACAGTATGACATCATTTTGATGGATGTGGAAATGAAATTTATGGATGGCATGTCGGCAGCGGAGGAGATCCGAAAAGTGGACACGGAGGTCGTTATCATTTTTATCACAAACATGGCACAGTATGCGATCCGTGGCTATGCGGTGGATGCACTCGACTATGTATTAAAACCGGTGTCTTATTTTGCATTTTCACAGAGACTGAGCCGTGCGATCGGGCGCATGAAAAAAAGAGAGACAAAGATGATCATGGTCAGCATGAAAGGCGGGACGGTGCGGATCAATATCGCAAATATTTATTATATCGAAAGCCAGGGGCATACGCTGATCCTGCACACAATTCTTGGCGACTATGAGACAACAGGCACAATGAAAGAGATGGAAGAAAAATTAGCTGATATGAACTTCTGCCGTGGTAACAAGGGGTATCTCATCAATTTAGCGCATGTGGACGGGATCACGGACGGCTGTGCCATGGTAAAAGGTGAGCAGCTGGTATTAAGCCGTGCGCGCAAAAAAGAATTTATGGAAGAACTGACAAAATACTGGGGAGAGGTTATCAAATGATGGAACATATTATGCCGGATATACCAAGAATCTACACAGCGGTCGCAGAGTGGATGGCATGCATGTTATTTATCCTGCCGGTCAAAAAGAGATTTCAAAAATGGCAGACGGCAGGCATTATGGCGGCTGTGCTTCTGATACAGAGTGTGTTTTTAGTCATGACGGATGATATTAAGATTTATTTCTGGATTCCTTGTATGATCGTGGCTGTATTTTTAATGATCGTATTTATCTACAGCTGCTGCGAAATTACTTTTACCGATGCTGCCTATTTTGGGATGATCGCATTTGTTGTCGCGGAATTTATGGCATCGTTCGAATGGCAGGTTGTATGTTACTTTTTCGACGAGGCGATGACAAACTGGTGGCTTTGCAGAGGTCTTCTGGTTCTGATCTATGGTGCGATCGCACTGATCCTGTATAAAATTCTGCGGGTACATATGCCTAAAGATGGGAAAATGAATATCAGCCACCGGGAATATATTTCCGCCGGACTGATCGCAGTTGCGGTGTTTGCTGTTAGCAACATGAGTTTTCTCACGGAAAATACACCGTTTTCCGGTCGCTATTCGTTTGAGATCGGAAATATCCGTACATTAGTAGATCTTGGCGGTATCGCGATCCTTTATGCACATCTGATCCAGTGCCGGGAACTGCGTGTGAGAAAAGAACTAGAATCCGTGCAGAATGTGCTGCAGAATCAGTATGTGCAGTACAAGCAGTCGAGAGAGAGCATCGAACTGATCAATTATAAATATCACGATTTAAAACACCAGATCGCATTCCTGCGGAGTGAGGATGATCCGAAAAAACGCGAAGAATATTTAAACCGCATGGAGGATGAGATAAGACAGTATGAGACACAGAATAAGACCGGAAACAAAGTGCTCGATACGGTGCTCACTACCAAAAGCCTCTATTGTGCGAAACATGGGATCACGTTTACCTGTGTTGCGGACGGCACACTGCTTGATTTTATGGATGTGATGGATATCTGCAGCATTTTTGGAAACGCGCTCGATAACGCGATCGAATGTGAACTGAAAATACCGGATAAAGAGAAGCGGCTCGTGCATGTGACGGTTTCAAAACAGAAAAATTTCCTGCTCCTCCGGTTTGAAAATTATTACGAAGGGAACTTAGAGTATCAGGAGGGAAAACTGGTCACGACCAAAAAAGAGAAAGAATATCACGGGTACGGACTCAAAAGTATCCGCTATACGGTCAACAAATATGACGGTGCGGTCAGCATTGATACAAAAGAGAACTGGTTTGATTTAAAGATCCTGATCCCGATGAGAGATAAGGTTATATGAAAACAAAAATGTAAAAATCTATTTGGGGTGTTGAAATGAAAAATGAGAAGAAAAAATTACCGATTGGAATAGAAAATTTTGAAGAAATACAGTCAGCTGGATTTTATTATATAGATAAATCATATTTGATCAAAGAACTTCTGGAAAATTGGGCAAAAGTCACACTCTTTACCCGTCCAAGGCGATTTGGAAAGTCCCTGAATATGAGTATGTTAAAAAAATTCTTTGACATAAACGGAAATAAAGAAATTTTTAAGCATTTAAAGATTGCACAAGAAACTAGGCTGTGTGAAGAGTACATGGGAAAATATCCGGTGATATCTGTTTCTTTAAAAGGAATCAATGCGTAGATTTATGAAAAAGCAATAGAGATGACGGTCCAGCTTATCAAAGGGGAGGCAAGAAGGTTTCAATATCTGTTAGAAAGCAGCAGGCTCACGGGATATGATAAAAAAGCATATACGGCATTACTTGAAACGGATGTGGATGAGGGAACACTATGCAGCAGTTTAAAAGTGCTTTCCGAACTTCTTGAAAAGCATTATGGGAAAAAAGTAATTATTCTGATCGATGAATATGATGTTCCACTGGCAAAAGCACTTGAACGGGAATATTATGATCAGATGGTTATCTTTATCCGCAACCTGTTTGAGTATGCGCTTAAGACAAATGACAGCCTGAAATTTGCGGTGCTGACTGGATGTATGCGCATTTCCAAGGAAAGTATTTTTACAGGACTGAATAATCTGAAAGTTCTTTCCATTGCAGATGTACAGTTTGACGAGTATTTCGGATTTACCGATGAAGAAGTAAGGGAGATGCTGGAATACTATGAACTTTCCGATCATTACGAGGATATTAGGGAGTGGTATGACGGATATCAGTTCGGAAAAGCAGAAGTTTATTGTCCATGGGATGTAATCAATTATGTGGACACGTTGCGGGCGGACCCGCTGGCAGAGCCTAAAAATTACTGGTCAAATACAAGCAGCAATGAGGCGGTCAAAAGATTTATCAGGGAATCGGATAAAGTAACGCTAAGGCGTGAGATAGAGCGGCTTGTTGCAGGTGAAGTGATCGAGAAAGAAATCCATCAGGAACTGACTTATAAAGAAATGTATGACAGTATTGACAATCTATGGAGTGTATTATTTACAACAGGATATCTTACACAAAGAGGACGGGCAGCGGGGGATACGTTCCAGCTGGTGATTCCGAATATGGAGATCCGGAAGATTTTTACAGACCAGATTATGGATTTTTTTAAAGAAAATGTACCGAAGAATGGCGTGCTGTTAAATACATTCTGTGAAGCATTAAGAAACGGAGAAACAGAAACGATAGAAAAATGCCTGTGTGATTATCTGCGGCGGGCCATCAGTATCCGGGATACTTTTGTGAGAAAAAAGATGAAAGAAAACTTTTATCACGGTATCTTACTTGGAATTCTCGGGTATGAGGAATCGTGGAGTGTTTCTTCGAATAAAGAATCAGGCGATGGTTACAGTGATATTGTGATCGAGACGGATGACGGTGAAATGGGAATCATTCTGGAACTTAAGTATGCACAGGATGGAGATTTGGAAACGGCATGCCAGTCTGCGTTAGAACAGATCGGTGGGAACAATTATATAGACATTCTTGAAGAGGATGGTGTGGAAAAGGTTCTGAAATATGGAATCGCATTTTATAAAAAGAGATGCAGGGTAATGATTGGGGAAAAATCCTGATGCGGGATAAAAAACTTGACTTGGAGTCCACTTTATGAGCTATACTAGAGGGGAAAAAGAAAGGAGAATTATGGAAAAGTCAGGAATTTTAAAAAATAAGCTGTTTTTGTATCTCACGGAATTTTTTGCCGGAATGTCCGTGATGGCAGTAGAACTGGGTGCGAGCAGGCTGTTGGCGCCGTATTTCAGCTCGTCGCAGATCGTGTGGACGATCATCATCGGAACGATCATGATCGCAATGGCGCTTGGAAATATTTATGGAGGAAAAAGTGCGGACCGGTCGCCGGACCCGGACAAACTGTACCGCAGAATACTGATCGCTGCGATCTGGATCGCACTGATACCGGTCGTCGGAAAATACATTATCCTTGGAATATCGGCACTGCTGATCTTTACCGTCAGCAGCAATTTCCTCATTATTGCCGCATTTGTGGCATGTATGGTGATTTTTGTATTCCCACTGTTTTTACTCGGCACAGTGACGCCATCCCTTGTGAAATACTCGGTGGACAGTCTTGACGACAGTGGAAAAACGGTCGGAACGCTGGGAGCATTCAACACGATCGGAAGCATTATCGGAACATTTGTGCCGACTTTTGTGACGATTCCGGCAGTCGGAACCTCTATCACGTTTCTCATTTTTGCGGGAATTCTGATCGCATTAGCCGCAGTGTATTTTTTGAGCAGCCACAGGGGACAGAAGAAGGTGGCAGTATCGGCAGTTATTTTCGTACTCTGCTGTGGACTTGGCTATTCGGATTCTTTTGCATTCTGGCAGAATGACTTAAGTTACGAAGGGGAATCCATTTATAATTATTTACAGGTCTCCGAGGATGACAGGCGCGTGATCTTATCCACGAATGTCCTGTTCGGTGTGCAGTCACTCTACATGAAAGACGGCGGTCTGACCGGAATGTATTACGATTATGCGATGGCGGCGCCGCTCATGATCCCGGATAAAAAGGCAGAGGATATGAATGTTCTGATCCTTGGAATGGGAACCGGAACTTACGCGACCCAGTGTAAAAAATATTTCGGTGATATGTCAATCGAGGGCGTGGAGATCGACGATAAGATCACGGCGCTTTCCAGACAATATTTTTCCCTGCCGGACGATGTCAAAGTGACGACCTATGATGGCAGGGCATATTTACAGGCGATCGACGAGAAATATGACGTTATCATGGTGGATGCCTACCAGGATATCACCATCCCGTTTCAGATGTCATCGGTCGAATTTTTTACGATGGTCAAAGAGCATTTAAACGAGAACGGCGTGATGGTCGTAAACATGAATATGCGCGGAAACAATGAGGGCAATATCAACCAGTATTTGTCGGATACCATTGCATCCGTATTTGACCATATCGTGACCGTGGATGTGGACGGTTCCACAAACCGGGAGCTGTATGCTTCCTCCAATGCAGACATGGTAAAGACATTAGAGAATAACGCAAATGAGACCGGACATTCCGATCTGCGCGATATGATGCTTCATGTGGCAGACACCAGCAGTGTGTATGAGGCGGGAGATTATATCATGACGGACGACAAGGCGCCTGTGGAGCTTCTCGGCATGCAGGTGATCGACCAGCTGATCCAGGGGGAAGTTGCATATTATAAGGATATTTTTGAAAAAGACGGGATCAACGGACTGCTGGAGTCACTATAAAAAGATTTTAGAAGACAGGAAATCAAGCGCATGCGCAAACAGCTTTTACAGGAACTGAAACTCATATCAGAAGAAGAAAAGAAGTATCAGTCAGGACAGGGAAACATCGAAAAACAGTTATATGCGAAAGATTCGATCAGTGAGATCGACCGGGAACTGCTGTTAGAGAGAGGACGGCTCGTCACGGTGCGCCCGCACAGCCGTTTTGTGGAATTCCCGGAGCACAGGCACAATTATGTGGAGATGATGTATGTGGTGCAGGGAAACATCACACATATCATTGAGGGAAAAGAGCTGACCCTTCACAAGGGAGATGTGCTGATGTTAAACCAGCAGGTGCGTCATGCGATCCGGCGGGCGGAATATGAGGATATCGGGATCAATTTTATTGCGCTACCGGAGTTTTTTGAAATCCCGCTCACCATGCTGCATGAGAAAAATGTACTGGCGGAATTTATTGTCGGTGCGTTCCGGCAGAAAGATCCCGTTTCCCATTATCTGCTGTTCCGTCTGCAGGAAGATCCGCAGGTAGAAAATCTTATGGAAAATATGATTGATTCCATGTTACATGAACATGCAAATGAGGATGTAATTAATCAGTATTCTATGGGACTTGTATTTTTATATCTGCTGAATCATCTTGAAAATTTAAGTCATAATTCTTCGATGGATTATAAAGAAACAGTGGTACAGGCGGTGCTCAGGTACATTAACAGTGACTGCAAAAATGCGAATCTGACAAAGATCGCTGCGGATACGCATCAGTCCATGACTGTATTGAGCAAACTGATTAAACAAAAGACCGGATATACTTTTCAGGAATTGTTACAGCATAAGCGCTTTGAGACAGCCGCACATCTCCTTGCCGAGACAGACCTTTCCGTCGAGGAGATCGCGTTAGATGTCGGCTATGAGAATCAGAGCTATTTTTTCCGGCAGTTTAAGGAACGGTATGGGATGACACCGCGGAAATACCGGATTGTTCATCGCACGACACGTTCGTGAATGTGGATGAATTATGAAATGATATCACAAAAGTATCGGATCGTTCATTAGTATACTTTGTAAAATGGAAAATAAGGACAGTTTTTTGGTCGAATAAGAGCCTAAAAAACTGTCCTTATTTTTGTTATCCTAATCTCAGAAAAAAGAGAACGAAAGGAGCAGGGATGGGAAAAAACTATTATCTGGCTGTGGATATCGGGGCATCGAGCGGACGGCATATGCTCTCTCATATGGAGAATGGGAAAATGATCTTAGAAGAGATCTACCGTTTCCCCAATGGGATGGTGGAAAAAAATGGTCATAAAGTGTGGGATGTGGACAAGTTATTTGAGGAAATCCTGACCGGAATGAAAAAATGTGCGCTGGCAGGAAAAATCCCATACAGCATGGGCATTGACACCTGGGCAGTCGATTTTGTCCTGCTGGATGAAAATGACAGGCGCATCGGGGATGCAGTGGCATACCGGGACAGACGGACGGAAGGAATGGACAGGAGGGTATATGGCATCATTTCAGAGGAGGATCTATATCTGAGAACCGGAATACAGAAACAGATATTCAATACGATCTATCAGCTGATGGCAGTCAAAGAGCAGCAGCCGGGGCAGCTTGAGCGGGCGAAAAGCATGTTGATGATACCGGACTATTTTCATTTTCTGCTGACAGGTCAAAAAGTGCAGGAGTATACCAATGCGACGACCACACAGCTCGCGGAACCGGTCAAAAAAGACTGGGACATGGAACTGATCGGGAAACTCGGTTATCCGAAAGAAATTTTCCAGAAAATCCAAAAACCGGGATATGAGGTCGGCGGGTTATCCGATGAGATAAAAAAAGAAGTAGGATTTGACTGTAAAGTGGTTCTTCCTCCAACGCATGATACTGCATCCGCAGTGGCAGCAGTTCCGACGCAGGAAGAGCATGCAATCTATATCAGTTCCGGCACATGGTCATTGATGGGAACGGAGTTGAAAGAAGCGGACTGCAGTAAAAGCAGTATGCTCCATAACATGACAAATGAGGGCGGTTACGATTACAGATTCCGCTACCTGAAAAATATTATGGGGCTGTGGATGATCCAGTCCGTGAAAAAAGAGAGTGCACCGGATCTGGGATTTGGGGAGATCTGTGCACTTGCGTCAAAAGAGGCAATCACATCTTATGTGGATGTCAATGATGCAAGATTCCTCGCGCCGGAGAATATGACAGAGGAAGTAAAAAAAGCCTGCGAGGAATCCGGGCAGCAGATTCCACAGACGATCGGAGAACTGGCGGCAGTGATCTATCACAGCCTTGCAGAGTGTTATGCAAAAACGGTGGAGGAGATCGAGGCACTGACAGGTATTACCTATCCGAAGATACAGATCGTCGGTGGAGGGGCAAACGCACAGTACTTAAATGAACTCACGGCAAAGTATACAGGAAAAGATGTCTGTGCAGGTCCGACCGAGGCAACGGCAGTCGGAAACCTTGCAGCGCAAATGATCGCAGCGGGAGAGTTACGGGACTTAAAGGCGGCGAGGGCATGTATCGCGGAGTCGTTTGAAATGAATATGTTTAGAAGTGATAAATAGCAGCATAGAGAAATTTTTTATACGCAGATGAAAACGTAAGTTTTATTGGAAAACGGACAGGAAAGGAGATTTATATGACAGGTTACGAAGCAGCAAAAGAAAAATACGCAGCACTGGGGGTCGATACAGAACTTGCGATTGAGACACTGAAAAAGGTTCCGGTATCACTGCACTGCTGGCAGCTTGATGATGTGATCGGGTTTGATAATGACGGAGGACTGACCGGAGGAATCCAGACAACCGGAAATTATATGGGACGTGCGAAGACACCGGAACAGCTCATGGTAGATATGGAAGAGGCAATGAAACTGATGCCTGGAACGGCAAAGCTGAATATCCATGCATCTTATGCGATTTTTGGATCGGGAGAATTTGCAGACCGCGATGCCTTAGAGCCAAAGCATTTTGCAAAATGGGTAGAATTTGCAAAGAAACACAACATGGGAATTGACTTCAATCCTACATTTTTCTCCCATGAAAAAGTAAAGGACGGATTGACCTTATCAAGCCCGGACGAGGAGACGAGAAAGTTCTGGATCAACCACGGAAAAGCATGTATCCGTATTTCGGAATATTTTGCGAAAGAGACCGGAATGCCGTGTGTGATGAACATCTGGACCGGTGATGGATTTAAGGATGTTCCGGCAGACCGTATGGGACCGCGTCTCCGCTATAAGGATTCGATCGAGCAGATCCTCTCAGAGCCGTATGATAAAAATCTTGTAAAACCGTGTGTGGAATCAAAAGTGTTTGGAATAGGTGTGGAGTCTTATACGGTAGGTTCTGCGGAGTTTACGCTGAGCTTTGCGGCACTGCACGATGGATGTATGCCGCTTATGGACAACGGACATTATCATCCGTTAGAGTATGTGTCCGATAAGATCCCGGCAATGCTCTGTTTTTACCCAGAATTTGCACTTCACATTACAAGGGGTGTGCGCTGGGATTCCGACCATGTGCTGATTTTGGATGATGAGACAAAAGAGATGGCAAAAGAGATCGTAAGAGATCACGCATTAGACCGTGTTTACATGGCATTAGATTACTTTGATGCAAGCATTAACCGTGTGTCAGCACTTGCAACCGGTTTCCGCAGCTGGCAGAAAGCACTTCTGATGGCTCTGTGCACACCGAATGAGATGTTAAAGGAACTTCAGGATACCAATCAGATGGGGAAACTCATGGTGATGAATGAGGCTGTGAAAATGCTCCCGATCGGAGAAGTCTGGGAAGAATACTGTCGTAGGGAAGGCGTGTGTGATGATCTTCATTTCTATGATGAGATTGAAAAATATGAGCGCGAAGTGTTAGTAAAGAGAGCATAGCTGAAAAAATAGCATATAGCAAATTAGACGGGGATTTGTGAATACCTGAAAATTACAGAGAAGAGGGAAACGAACATGAAATTTATAGATGCAGAATTTGTAAAAGGATTTATCCGTATGGCGAACGACGGATGGGAGCAGGGATGGCATGAGAGAAATGGCGGAAATCTGTCCTATCGTGTCAAACCGGAGGAAATAGAATCCGTAAAAGAAAACTTTGAGGCAAAGAAGTGGCAGCCGATCGGGACATCCGTTCCAAATCTGGCGGGAGAATATTTTCTTGTGACCGGAAGCGGCAAATATTTCCGCAACGTCATCATTAAACCGGAAGATTCCATCTGTATGATCGAACTGGATGAAAAAGGCGAAAATTACCGCATCGTATGGGGACTGGTAAACGGAGGTAGACCGACATCAGAACTGCCAAGCCATCTGATGAATCTGGAAGTGAAGAAGATACAGAACCCGAAGTACCGTGTCGTATACCATGCGCACACCACGAACATCATTGCGCTGACGTTTGTTCTGCCGCTGGAAGATAAAGTGTTTACGAGAGAACTCTGGGAGATGGCAACCGAATGTCCGGTCGTATTCCCGGCAGGCATTGGCGTAGTTCCGTGGATGGTACCGGGCGGCAGGGAGATCGCAGTTGCAACCAGTGAACTGATGAAAAAATATGATCTTGCGGTCTGGGCACATCATGGTATGTTTGCGGCCGGGGAAGATTTTGACCTGACGTTTGGTCTGATGCACACCGCAGAAAAATCCGCGGAGATTCTGGTAAAAATGCTTTCCATGAGACCGGATAAGCTGCAGACCATCACACCGGATAATTTCCGTCATCTTGCGAAAGACTTTCATGTTACACTGCCAGAAGAATTTTTATATGAAAAATAAAAGCTAGTACGAGCGATATGCGGATGGTGTCATCCCATATCGCTTTTTAAATACTTTCACGAAGTAATTGCTGTCAGGATATCCTACATACATTGCAATTTCCGCAACAGAAAGCATGGAGGTCTTTAAGAGTTCGGCAGCTTTTTTTGTGCGTAAATCTGCTATATATGCGGTCAGGGTGATACCCATTTCTTTTTTAAACAGACGGGACAGGTGTTCTTCGCTTACATGATTTGTATCCGATAATTCGTGCAGGGAAATGTCCTGTGAATAGTTGATGGAGATGTAGTTTAGTACATTTCGGATAACGGGAGAGTATTGTGACATATGCTTTGTATCATGAACAGCCTGGGTCAGTCTGATCAGCATATCTTTTTGAATCTTATCCAGTTCAGATCCGGTTCTTGCGGAGGCAAATTTCTGGATACTTTCTTGTGCTATTTCATCTATTTTTACCACAGGGCAGCCACCGGCCTCAGCGGCTTTTCTGGCAAGAGTTCTAAGGATGGCAAAACCATTCCAGTCGGTAGAATATAGAGAACGCTGTGATTGGGAGGTGTTGGCATAGTAATTGCTTGCTATACTCTCAAAAGCCATACGGACACCGTCTATATCCCCATCTGATATTTTTCTGAGAAAATAATTCTCCGTTTCATATCTGTCTATGATTTGATAATAGGTATTATTGGATTCTAAAATCAGCTTATCTGTCTTGAGATCCTCATGGAATCCGGTCAGCTTTCTGTAAGAAAATTCAGGTGTATTTGGGATAAAGGTACGCATGGCAGCAAGTACGGTACCGTGGATCATGGAATAGCTGAGCTGTGGAAACTGATCATAGTATAGCTTCAGTGGCAGCAGAATGCTTGCAGGTAGTTTGTGGGATGCTAATAATTCCTGCATTTCCAGTGATGAAAAAGTATTTTTTACATAGGGACCCAGCAGGTAACAGGTATTATCAAAACAAAATAGAATCAGATTTGTATTCAGATAGTCTGTAATCTCATAAAATACTTCTTTTTTTGCATTTTCCAGCAGATAATGCAGATATTCTGCGGTGTACATCGGCTGAAGCGTTTTTTCAAAGCAATTTTGCTGTTCAAATGAATCAAGAGAGGCATTATCATTTGCAATACTGCAGATTCTGATGCCCAGTATATTTGCTACAAATCCCATGAAAATTTTCTCATTCATTAGATATCCCCCGTCATGTATATGTTATCAGATACCGCTGCGGGCGGCAGACTGTGATTTTTATACAAATATCAAAATAATACTATTTATATCAAATTTACTCTAACTATATCATGGATCATATGTTAATGTAAATACAGATCAAAACATATTTAACAAAAAGATACCAGGGAGGTTTTTTTATGAGGAAGGAAAAGAAATTAACGCAAAGTGAAATTGACGGTGTGCAATACCGTCGTGCAAAATTATGGCAGATTATTTTGTACTCATGTAATGCAATGGTTGGAATGACGGTTTATTCTTTAATTGGTATGGCAAGCTATAGTGCAAGTGTTGGATATGGAATTTCAACAGCTGTCATAGGAATTATTCTGACATGTACACGTATTTTTGATGGTGTGACAGACCCTGTTTTAGCAATTATATATGACAAGGTGGACACGAAATTTGGAAGATTAAGGGTACTGCTTTTGGGAGGATTTGTTATTGAAGCAATTGCACTTCTTGCCATGTTTGATGTGTTCTCATCAAAGGGCCATGGAATCGTTGTGTTTACGTTGTTATATGTAATTTACGTTATTGGTTATACAATTACAAATATGACAGCGCAGACATTACCGGCAATTATGACAAATGATCCGAAACAGCGTCCTACAATCGGAGTATGGCAGACAGCATTTAACTATCTTGTTCCTATGATAATGACGGTTATACTTAACATGGTATTACTTCCGAAATTTGGAGGGACATATAATCAGGAGTTCTTGTCAGCTGCAGTGAGAGTAAGCATGATTGTGGCAGCAGCAGGCATTGTGCTTGTATGCATAGGAATTTCAGAATATGACAAGCCGGAATATTATCTGGGAATTAAGAAACAGGAGCCACTTAAAGTAAAGGATATGCTTGATGTATTAAAGGAAAATAAACCATTACAGGCATACATTGTCGCTCAGGCATCTGATAAAATTGCACAGCAGACAGCATCACAGGCAGTGATTACAACAATGCTTTTTGGTATTATTATTGGAAATATGAGTCTTGCCACAATGCTTTCTGTGATAAGCATGCTTCCTTCAATCGTATTTGCCGGCTTTGGAGCCAGATATGCAGGAAAATATGGCAGCAAAAATGCGATTGTGACATGGACAAAGATATGTATGGCAGTTGCAGTAATATCACTTGTATTCTTTATCGTAATTGATCCGGGCACAATCTCAACATTTGGATTTACAATGATAGCTTATGTCATACTCACTCTTGTGCTGAACGGAGCGAAAATGTGTGTTACCACAGCGGATGTATCATTTATGGCAGATATCATTGACTATGAGCTTGACAGAAGTGGAAGATATGTACCAGCCGTTGTTACAGGTACTTACAGTTTCATTGATAAACTGATCTCTTCCTTAGCAGCACTCATTGCAACCGGTGCCGTGGCGATTATCGGATATACAAATACTATGCCACAGCCGAACGAGCCGCTTACAACCCCTATTTTTGTGGTGACAATGATAATATACTTTGGGATGCCAATTCTTGGATGGATTGTGACACTTATAGCTATGAAAAACTGTAAACTTACAAAAGAGGAAATGGTTCAGGTACAAAAGAGGATAGAGGCAAAGAAGAATGAGATGAAAGAAAAAGTAATAAAGGAGTATGTGTAAGTATGAGAAAAATAAATTTATTTAATGATAATTATATATTTGAAAAGGAGGGAGTCACCGAAAAAGTGACTCTTCCGCATACCTGGAATGCAGCAGATGGACAGAGCGCATCCGATTATTACAGAGGAGAGTGCATTTACACAAAGAAATTTGCAAAACCGGAACTTAAGGATGGAGAGCAGTTATATCTTGAAATAACCGGAGCAAATTCATCATCAAAGGTAAGCCTGAATGGGAAGGAGCTTGCGTCACATGACGGAGGCTATTCTACATATCATGTAAATCTGACAGATGGACTTATGGATGAAAATGAGCTTGAAATCAAGGTGGATAATTCCCCAAATGACCACGTATATCCACAGAAAGCAGATTTTACATTTTATGGCGGCTTATACAGGGATGTGAGGCTTATCACTGTGCCAAAGAACCATTTTGACCTTGATTATTATGGTGGAAAAGGTTTTTATGTGACACCAGAAGTGAAAGAGGATGGCAGCGCAGAGGTCAGATTTGATGCATATGTATGTGGTGATGCAGATGAGATCAGTGTTTTGGTAAATGGAGATTCTGGTTCGCAGAGTGTAACACTTTATATCCCGGAAGATGACACACAGACAATTTATGATGAGGACGCACTTTGTGGAATCAGACATTATACAGGAACGCTTATCATTGATAATCCTCATCTGTGGAATGGATTAAAAGATCCATTTTTATATACAGCGGCAGCAGAACTTAAGAAAAACGGTGATATAATTGATGAAGTTACCACAAAATTTGGATGCCGGAACTATTACTTTGACCCTGAAAAAGGATTTTTCCTGAATGGAGAGAGCTATCCGCTCAGGGGAGTATCACGCCATCAAGACAGGATGGGCGTTGGAAATGCACTTACAAAAGAGATGCATGAGGAAGATATGGAGCTGATATTGTCAGTGGGAGCTAATTCAGTCCGGCTTGCACATTATCAGCATGACCAGTATTTTTATGATCTGTGCGATGAAAAAGGAATTGTGGCATGGGCTGAGATACCGTATATC
The DNA here is from genome assembly GCF_003463035.1 of Roseburia sp. OF03-24. Classification (NCBI taxonomy): domain Bacteria; kingdom Bacillati; phylum Bacillota; class Clostridia; order Lachnospirales; family Lachnospiraceae; genus Roseburia; species Roseburia sp. OF03-24. The sequence goes on from NZ_QSCK01000016.1 coordinate 20,028, forward strand.
ACAGTACATATGGATGGTGGAAGAGAAAACACGATCTCACAGATGAAAGAACTGATTGTCCAGAACTATAATCATGCGTCTATTATTTGCTGGGCTATCTCAAATGAAATATCTTTACAGGGGGTAACGGAGGATCTGTTAGAAAATCATAGAATATTAAACGATATGATTCACAGAATGGATCAGAGCCGCGTATCTGCAATGGCAAATCTGTTTATGCTTGAGACAGACAGTCCGCTTGTAAGTCTCCCGGATATCAGAGGCTATAATCTCTACTATGGATGGTATGTGGGGGAGATGGAAGACAATGATGCATTTTTTGACCAGTTCCACAAAGAACATCCGGATACAGTGATCGGACTGACAGAGTATGGTGCTGATTCGGTAATTAAATTGCAGTCACCAAAGCCGCAAAAAGGTGATTATACAGAAAGCTATATGGCAGTGTACCATGAGCATATGCTTGAGATGATTTCCCAAAGACCATACCTGTGGGGCACCTATGTATGGAATATGTTTGAATTTGCTGCTGCAGGACGAGATGAGGCGGGCGACCCTGGTAAAAATCACAAGGGACTTATCACCTTTGACAGAAAAGAGAAAAAGGATGCTTACTATATTTACAAGGCATGGTGGAGCGATGAACCGTTCGTTCATCTTTGCGGAAGAAGATATGCAGACCGTATAGAAACGGTCACAGAGATTAAGGTTTACTCTAACCAGAAAAGGATAGCCCTCTATGTGGATGGAAAACTCTTTGGGGAGCAGGAAGGTGAGCATATATTTAAATTTGAGGTTCCAATCTGTGGAGAGCATACGATAAAAGCTGTCTGTACAGATCATGAGGCATTAAGCGATGAAATGACGATCCAAAAGGTCAGTGAACCAAATCCGGCGTATTTTATGGATGCCACAAAGGTTTGTAACTGGTTTGAAGAACCACAGGAAGAGTCTGAAAAGGAAGAAGGCGGATATCTCTCGTTAAACAGCACGATGGCAGAGATTCAGGCTGTACCGGCGGGAGCGGCACTTCTTGCGCAGATGATGAAGCAGATGCAGGGTTCAGTGGCTGGAGGTATGGGTAAGAATGTAAAGATACCAGAGACAATGATGGCTATGATTGCAAGACAGCCGTTAAAGAAACTTCTGGCACAGGGAGGAATCGATGCAGATGGAGAGCAGGCGAAGATGCTTGCAGCAGCACTTGGAAAGATTCCAAAGAAATAAGGTTCTTTAAATGGAAAATTATGGTAGTTAATTGAGAGAGAGCAGTGAAGTGAGGTCAGATGAAATGAGCAGATTTCCAGACAAATTTATGATTGGTGCGTCAACTGCGGCGCACCAGGTAGAGGGCAGCAATACAAACAGTGATTACTGGGCAATGGAGCACTTAAAGCATACGAACTTTAATGAGCCATCTTTAAACGCAGTTGACCATTATAACCGTTATGAGGAGGATATCCGTCTGATGGCAGAGGCTGGGCTGAATACTTATCGGTTTTCCATAGAGTGGGCACGTATAGAGCCGGAAGAGGGAAAATTTGATGAAGCAGAAACAGAGCACTACAGAAAGGTGCTCAAATGCTGCAGGAATCATGGAATAGAACCGGTTGTTACCATGATGCATTTTACATCACCAGTATGGCTGATACAAAAAGGCGGATGGGAAAGTGAGTCAACCGTAAAGTATTTTGTAAGATACTGTGCATATCTGGCAGAAAAACTTGGAGACCTCATGCATTATGTCATCACAATCAATGAAGCAAATATGGGACTTCAGGTAGCTGCGATCGCAGAGCGTTATAAGCGTCAGATGATGGCGAAGCGCAGGGAAGGAAAAAAGAGTAAAAAAGATAAGAACATGGAAGGCACCGCTCAGGTTGGCATGAATTTTAATAAAATGCTGAAAAATATGTTCTGGCAGGGATTTGAAAACAAAAAAGTTTTTGGAACAAAAAAACCGCAGATCTTTGTCAGTGCAAGAACACCAGAAGGAGATATCCTTGTAATGCGTGCGCATCAGGCTGCAAGAGATGCGATGAAAAAGGTTCATCCAGAACTTTTGATAGGATTGTCATTGTCACTTCATGATATTCAGGCTGTTGATGGTGGAGATGCAGCTGCAAAGCATGAGTGGGAGGAGGAATTTACACATTATCTTCCCTATATAAAGGATGATGATTTTTTTGGACTTCAGAATTATACCAGAAGCCTTATTGGACCAGATGGAATATGTCCTGTGCCTGAGGGGGCAGAGATTACACAGATGGAGTATGAATTTTATCCACAGGCATTGGAACATGTGATCAGAAGAGTGCATGAGGAGTATACAAAAGCTGGGAAGAAAAATATGCCGATCATGGTCACAGAGAATGGCATAGCAACAGAGGACGATACCAGAAGGGTTGCATTTATTGATGAGGCAGCAAAGGGAGTGGAAGCATGTATTGCGGATCATATACCGGTGATAGGCTATTGCCACTGGTCGCTGCTGGACAATTTTGAGTGGCAAAAGGGCTTTTCAATGAAATTCGGACTGATAGCAGTAGACAGATCCACCATGAAGCGTATGCCGAAAAAGAGTCTCTATTTTCTGGGACAACTATAACTTGGAAAATATATGGAGTGAAAATAAATGAAGTATTATTGTAATCCGGTAAATATAAATTACAGATATCAGTTCAATGCGGATCAGAGGAAAAACGGAATTGCTGTCTGCCGCGAAGCAGCAGACCCATCCATGATAACGTTTAAAGGCAGATATTACATATTTGCATCCATGACTCTTGGTGTATGGGTTTCGGATGATCTGGTAAAATGGGAAAATCATAAACTGCCATCAGAACTTCCGTTGTATGATTATGCGCCGGATGTGCGTGTGATGGGGGAATATGTATATTTCTGTGCCTCAAAAAAAGGGGAAAAATGCGACAGGTACCGCACAAAAGATATCTTAAACGGACCATATGAGAAGATAGAGGGAACCTTTGATTTCTGGGATCCGAATCTGTTTGTGGATGATGATGGAAAGGTTTATTTTTACTGGGGCTGTTCAAATGAGACCCCTATGTGGGGAGTGGAGTTAGACCCACAGACCATGAATCCAAAGGGAGAGAAAAAAGAACTGATATATGCCGATCCTTATAAATATGGATATGAGCGGATTGGTGATGATAACGGTAAGCTGCCACGCTCAAAGGAAGAGGTGGACGCCTGTTTTGACAATTTCATGAAATCCCAGGGGACACCTGTGGAGCAGATCCCGCAAATGTATATCCCGATGATCAGGGGAATGTTCACAGATAAACCTTATATTGAGGGTGCCTGGATGGATAAACATGACGGCAGATATTATCTGCAGTATGCCTTTGCAGGTACACAATATAATACATACGGAGATGGAGTATATGTCTCAGACAAGCCATTAGGACCATTCACACCGGCAAAAAACAATCCATATTCCTATCATCCGGGTGGATTTATGCCAGGTGCCGGTCATGGTTCTACGATGGAGGATTATAAGGGGAATCTGTGGCATGCGGCTACAATGCGGATCAGCGTAAACCATGATTTTGAGAGAAGAGTCGGCATCTGGAAGGCTGCATATGATGAGGAAGGTGAGTTGTGCTGTAATCAGAGGTATGGGGACTGGCCGATTGGCGTGTCTGACGGGAAAGAACAGGATATATGGGAAAATCCACCCTGGATGCTGTTATCATATAAGAAAGAAATGTCAGCATCATCATGTACGGATGGGCATGCACCACAGCTTGCAGCGAATGAAAATGCGCAAAACTGGTGGCAGGCTTCGTCATCCGACCGGAAAGAATGGCTGATGATGGATTTGGGAAAAGCTATGGATGTGCATGCGATCCAGATTAATTTTGCGGATGATGAAATCCATATTCCAGTTCCCGGCCAGATAAGAGGGACGACTCAGGCGAGATATATTGAGGAAGCAGATCTTGTTACGCGGTATCTTTTAGAGGGATCTGTGGATGGTGAAAAATTCTTTGTATTAGAAGATAAGACAAAAGCAGATACGGATTTAAGCCATGATTTCTTAGTATATGAGAATGGTATGGAGGTTCGTTACATAAGATTGTCTGATATGAAAGTGCCTTACGGTCAAAAGCCTTGTATCAGTGGACTCAGAGTGTTCGGTAAAGGTGCAGGCAGTTTGCCGGAACAGGCATCATATGAAGCAGCAAGAATTTCCGGAATAGACATGGAGATTGTGATTGATTCACAGGAGAAGGATGAAGCGGATGGGACGACAGGATACAATATTCTCTGGGGACTTAAACCAGATAAGCTGTATCACAGCTATCTCACATATGATACGAAAAAGAGAATAGGAGCTCTTGTTGACGGAGAATCTTACTATGTAAGAGTGGATACATTTAATGAAAATGGAATTACGGAAGGAAAACTTCAGTTTGTAGAAAATTTGTAAGATAAGAAAAACAAGGAGAAAATTCATGGCGATCAAAGCAGTACAACAGATTATGCTTGGAACAGTGACAGGCAGTGAAGCAAAGGCAAAAGAGACACTGCAGGCGATGGTAAATGCCGGATATAATGGAATCGAACTAAACAGCTTTATGGTTAATCCTACCCCATTTATGGTGCGGATGCTCACGATGGCTGCGGGCATGCCTACAGGAAAAGGAGGCAATCTTGACTGGGCAAAGCTGGTGAAGGAGGCAGGACTTTCTGTTGTCAGTCTGCATAAGGATTTAGGTGGTATAGAAAAAGAACTTGCCAAGACAGTGAGGGAAGCAGAAAAATACAATACCACCAATGTTGTTATTACAGGAATGTACCGCTTTGATTATCGCGATAAGACGCAGGTTACAGACCTGTGTAAAAGGCTCAATGAAGCTGGAAAAAAACTGAAAGCAGAGGGTATAAATCTCTTATATCACAATCATAATTACGAATTTCAAAAAGTGGATGGCAGACAGAATGCGTATGAATATATTATCTCAAATACAGATCCAGAATATGTAGGTTTTGAGTTTGACTCTTACTGGCCGACAGAGGCTGGTGTGTGCGCACTGGATGTTATGAAAATGCTGGGCAGCAGAATGAAGCTGTACCACATTAATGACAGAGGAACAAAGCTTACAAAGCCTGTAATGACACCGATTCTTAAGTCAGACAGCTGTGAACTTGGATATGGTAACATGAATCTTGAAGCCTTATGTGGGCAGGCGTTGTCGTCAGGAGTGGAGGCGGTCGTGCTGGAAAGTCACAAAAATTGGATAGATAAGTCGCCGATAAAATCATTTGAGGCATCTGCAAAATTTTTGAATGAACATATTGGAACTGTTTAAATATACATGAGGAAAAATTATGCGAGCAATTAATTTAAGAACAGAACATATGATAAATCCCATAGGAATTGATATAAAGGAGCCATATCTGTCATGGAATTGTGCAGATGGCAGGAGACAGACCGCATATGAGATCGTGGCTATGGATGAAAATTGTGTGGTTTGGGACAGTAGCCGGGTAAAGTCGGACAGTATGCATACGTATTGTCCGTTGGAGCTGAAAAGCAGACAGCGTATATCCTGGAAAATACGACTATGGGACGAAAGGGATGAAGCTGGTGAGTGGAGTGAGGAAGCCTTTTTTGAAATGGGGTTGTTAGATAAGTCTGACTGGATGGCAAAATGGATCAATCCAGAGTCTGAATGTAATCCGGAGGCACATAAGCCAGCCAGCTATCTGAGAACACATTTTCAATGTGATGAAAAAATCCTAAATAAAAGTGTAAGATTGTATGTAACTGCCCATGGTTTATATGAAGTCTGGATTAACGGAAAAAGAGCAGGGGATTTTGTGCTTGCACCAGGCAGCTATAATTATGATAAGAGACTTGCATACCAGACCTATAATGTGTCAGGACTTTTATGTGAGGGCAGAAATGAAGTAGAAGTGATTCTTGGTGATGGCTGGTACAGAAGTGTCTCTGGAGTAGATGGAGACAGGAATATTTATGGTACAGATATTGCCCTGCTGTTTCAGCTTGAGGCAGATGGCAGGGCTGTATGTGTTTCGGATGAAACATGGGAGGCTTCACAAAATGGTGCCATACGTCAAAATGATATGCAGCAGGGGGAAATTGTGGATGCAAGACTGGCTGAGGTGTCAGAGTACCATGAGGTAAAGGTGGAGGATTTTTCTTTTGATCAGTTGATATGTTCTGATTGTGTTCCTGTATGTGAAATGGAGTATTTTAAGGGAAAGATTATAACGACGCCAAATGGAGAGACGGTTATAGATTTTGGACAGAATCTTGCAGGATATGTGGAGTTTACACTGAATGCCCATGAAGGAGATACAATTGTCCTGACACATGGAGAGACTTTAGACGAAAATGGTAATTTCACGCAGGAAAATTTTCAGGACAGAAAACGTCATAAAGAAGGTGGCACGAAACAGCAGGTTGTGTATACATGTGCAGAGGGAGAAAATCACTATAAGACAAAGTTCTCTATATGGGGGTTCAGATATGCAAAGGCTGATACAGTGATTGACCTCTCAGATGCATCATTTACTGCAATTGCAGTATATTCAAAGATGGATACACTGACAATTTTTGAGTGTGGAAATGACGATATTAACAGATTGGTGCAAAACAGTATCTGGAGCCAGAAATCCAACTTTTGTGATGTTCCTACCGATTGTCCTACAAGAGAACGGGCAGCCTGGACTGGGGATATGGGAGTATTTGCCCATACAGGACTGTATCTTATGGATGCCTATCCGGTAATGCGAAAATGGCTTGCAGAGTGCAGAACATCGCAGTTTGATGATGGAAAAATTGCAAATATTGCACCAAAGAATAACAAGTCATCTTTTTTCTCGGGGCTTCTTGCCGGTTCCGTAGGATGGGGGGACGCATGTATCATTGTTCCATATGAGATGTACAGGCGGTATGGTGATGCAAGGATTTTATCCGAAAATTATGAGATGATGAAGAAATGGTATGTATTTCTCGAAGAGCGTGCAAAAAAGCGTCCAGTGAACCCTGTAAAAAGATTTAAGAGAAATCCATACCGCAGATATACGATAGAAACAGGAGTTGATTATGGTGAGTGGTGTGAGCCTGATGTGGAAAGTACTTCCGCTATGCGCACACCACAGGGCAAAGTTGCCACAGCATTTTTTGCATACTCAGGGCGGATGTTAGCAGAGATCGCAGCGATTCTCGGAAAAGAAGATGACGCTGCTTATTACAGTAAAACCGCAGAGATGGCAAAGAAGGCATGGCGTTTTATAGCAACAGAGGATGGAAAGATCTCTTCAGACAGACAGGCTGATTATGTGAGGGCACTTGCGTTTGGACTTTTAGATGGGGATGAAGCAAGGCAGGCAGCAGCCGATCTGAATGAACTGGTAAAAAAATGTGGATATCATTTAAATACCGGATTTTTATCTACCCCGAATCTGACAAGGGTACTGTGTGATTACGGATATGAGGATACTGCATATAAGCTGTTGCTGCAGGATACAAGACCGGGCTGGCTTTATGAGGTGAAAAAAGGAGCTACAACGATCTGGGAAACATGGGATGGTATTAATGAAAAGGGCGAGGTAAAGGCATCGTTAAACCATTATTCTTATGGCGCAATATGTGGATGGATCCTGGATGCCGTATGCGGAATACAGGTTTCAGATGGAAAAATCAGAATCTGTCCGCATCCCGATAAAGTCCTTGGCTATGCGAAGGCTTCCTATCAGTCGCCATATGGCAGAATTGAAAGCGGCTGGAAATATGATGGGGACAAAGTCACATATGAGTTTGAAATCCCGTCAAATACGCATGCAGAGGTGATTTTACCCGATGGAAGAAGAGAAGTGTTAGATTCAGGAAGATATTCATTGTAAATGACAAAATAACGGAATGGGAGACTTGGTATCAGATATTTCTGATGCCAAGTTTTGCTTTACAGGAGAAATATATGGTGAAGGTATTAATTATTGAAGATGACAGCAGCGCAAGACTGGTGACAAAACTGCATTTGAGAAACGAATATCAGGTAGTAGAAGCATCGGATGGAATGGAGGCAATGGAACTGTTAAAGCATCAGTCAGTAGATCTGATCATTGCAGATGTTATGATGCCAAAAATGAATGGCTATGAATTTGTGGAGCAGTTTCGGATGATGGATAAGAACACACCGGTTCTTCTTTTAACAGCAAAAAAAGAATGGCAGGACAAAAAAATGGGATTTGCTATTGGAATTGATGATTATATGACGAAACCCGTGAACTATGAGGAATTACAGTGGCGGATCAGGGCATTGCTCCGGAGGGCAAAGATAAGCAATGAAAAACAGATTATTATTGGAGATGTGGTAATCAGTGAGGATTTCAACATGGTAGTCAGAGGGGAAGAGAAGATAACATTGCCGAAAAAGGAATTTGAATTACTGTTTAAACTGCTTTCATATCCAAATAAAATTTTTACGGTATCCCAGATTCTGGATGATATCTGGGGATATGATTCAAATTCAGATGAGACAACAGTAAGAACACATATCAACCGATTGAGAAAGAAATTTGCAGACTGGAATGAATTTGAAATTGTTACGATTCGTGGATTGGGTTATAGAGGGAAACTGAATGAGTAACGGGGCAAAAAGAAACAAGAAAATAGGAACCATTCGCTGGGCAATCGTATTAGCTTTTATTGTTACTTTTTTTTCCGTTGTATCGTACCTGCTTACGATGGCAATCAGGTTTTATTATTACGGTCATGCAGGTGATAATGTGTTTGCCTGGAGTGTGGCAATTTATCAGATTATGGGATCTTTATGTGGAATCGTGATTGCGATAATTTCAGTTATGCTGTACCACAGGATGGAAAAACTTTTAAATGGAATGGAAGATGTGGCAAACGGAAAGTTAGATGTGGAGATTCCCATAGAAAATTCTGGTGAATATAAAGTCATATATGAGAATTTTAACCAGATGGTAAGAGAATTAAAAAATGCAGATGAGCAGCAGAAACAATTTATGAAGGATTTTTCGCATGAATTTAAGACACCGATTCACTCAATAAAGGGAATGGCAGAATATCTGCAGCATAATGAAATTACAAGAGAAGAGGAAAAAGAATATCTGAATGTAATGGCGGAGGAAGCTGGGAGACTGGCACAGTTATCGCAAAATACGCTGTTGTTATCAAAACTGGATCATATGGAAGTACTTCGGAAAAAAGAAGAGTTCCGGCTTGATTCTCAAATCCGTGACTGCGCGATATTACTGATGCCATCTTTTGAAGAAAAAAATATTCAGCTTGAAGCTGAGCTGCCAGAAATGAAATTCTATGGCAATGAGGAATTAATGAAAGAGGTCTGGGTAAATTTATTGGACAATGCCAGAAAATATTCATCAGAAGGAAACCTTGTCTTTGTAGAAGGAAAGGTAACACAGGATGATCTATGGATTACTGTGAGAGATGAGGGGCAGGGGATGGATGAGCAGACAAAGCAGCATTTGTTTGAACGTTATTATCAGGGGGATGCGTCCCACGAAACCAGTGGATTTGGTATGGGATTGCCAATAGTTAAACGCATTGTGGAGCTTAGCGGGGGAACCATATGGGTGGAAAGTACATTGGGAAAGGGAACCACTGTCACTATATTTTTAAAATTAATTTGAAAAAGTTTATACTGCGTTTATCTTCCTTTGTTAAGGTATGCAAAGAACAGGAAAAGAAGGAGGAATATCAGGATGGAGGATAGCAGAATCTATTTATTGACAGGTGCGGCTGGTTTTCTTGGGAATAATATTGCCAGGCAGTTAGTTGAAAAAGGATGCCGGGTGCGAGGACTCGTGTTGAAGGGGGATAAGGCTGTCAAGCACATTCCGGAAGGAGTAGAAATCGTGTATGGTGACTTGACAGATAAGACTTCTTTGGAAAATTTTTTTGATGTGGAAAAGGAACAACTTGTTTGTATTCACTGTGCAAGTATTGTGTATTTAAAGGAAGAACCCAGTGAACTGGTATATCGGGTTAATGTTGAGGGAACCCAAAATATTATTGATTTTTGTTTGGAAAAAAACGTGGAAAAACTTGTATATGTAAGTTCGACAGGAACCGTGGCAGAGCTTCCGCACGGGGAATTTATGAGAGAACCGGAAAAATTTGACCTGGATAAAATAGTTGGATATTACGGAAAAACAAAAGCTATGGCAACACAGTTAGTATTTGATGCAGTAAAAGAAAAAGGATTAAAGGCGTGCGTAGTATATCCTACAGGTATATGTGGACCAAATGATTACGCTGGTGGACCGGTATCGACTTTTATTGAACAGTATTGTAATGGGGGAAATAAGGTAGGATTTCCGGGGTCATTCAATTCAGTAGATGTAAGAGATTTGGCTGCAGGAACAATTGCTGCGGTAGATAAGGGGAGAATTGGAGAAGGCTATATATTGGGCAATGATGTGGTTTGGATGAAAGATATGTTTGCTTATATCAGTCATGCAAGTGGTGTGAAAATGACGAAAATAATTCTTCCAATGCCATTAACAAGGATTATTGTAAAAGTAAGTGAGACAATTGGAAGACTAACAAACAAGGCCCCATTGATAACAGAATTAATGCTATACAACTTAGTACGAAATAATGCATATGATAGTAGCAAGGCAAAGAAAGAACTGGGGTATCAGACAAGACCATTTGCTGATACAATTTATGACGAAGTAGAATGGTTAAAAGAAGAACACAGGGTGTCGGCATAAATAGCATCAAAAGGAAGGATTTGAGTAAAGTGAATTTTTCAAGTGTAGAAGGAAAAGTAGCAATTGTAACAGGTGCAAGCAGAGGTATTGGGGAGTCAATTGCAGAAATTTTTGGTGAAAACGGAATGAAAGTAGTCTGTGCAGCCATTCCGGTAGATGGAGCATTGTCAGCAGGACATCAGAACTAAACTGTGAATTGTAACATTGTTTAAGACAGATATCCCTTGAAGAAAAGAGTCCGGTTTTTTATAATTGGAAAAGAGAATATAATTTTAAAACTGAACTGGGGGAATGAAAGATATGTTACCGCATATCAGTATTGGAAAACAGAATTTTGCAGCATTGCGGGAAGGCAATTATTTTTTTGTAGATAAGTCTGATTTTATCCGGTCATCTTTTTAAGTTTTGCGGATGTGAAACAGACAAATTATGAGGATGCCGTACGAAAAATAAAAAATATTATTGAAGAAACATATATGCAGCATGCGTATCTGAATGAAAGCAGAAGAGGTGGAATACCGAGGTATGCTGTTAGAGCCGTGGTATCATCTTCGTATCACGAATCTGGAAACTTACAGTATGTTTTCGAACATGTTTAAAGGATGGTTTGATGATTCCATGTCGAATTATAATGAGTTCATAGAGGCATTATTAAAAGGGAACTTAAAAGAGATGAATATTTATATGAATGATATTGCACTCACAACTTTCAGCAGTTTTGATACCGGAAATCATCCATCGAAAAGAGCACAGCCAGAGCGTTTTTATCATGGATTTGTACTGGGACTTTTGGTGAAACTGCGGGATTCCTATGATGTGCGGTCAAACAGGGAAAGCGGTTACGGCAGATATGATATCATGCTGGTTCCTCATGACCGGAAAAACGATGCGATCGTAATGGAATTTAAAGTCCATGAGGCAGATGAAGAAGAATCATTAGAAGATACGGTGCAGTCCGCTTTAAAACAGATCAGGGAAAAAAATTATGACGCCGGACTGACTGCAGCAGGAATCCAAAAAGAAAAGATCAGACACTACGGATTTGCTTTTGAGGGAAAGAAAGTACTGATCGGAAAATAATTTAGAATTGTATTTAAGATGATAGTAAATGCCATGTTTTATGCACAATGCATAAAACAATGGCATTTCTTTTGTCTAAAACTTCCAACATGTAAAACAGTTTATGCGAAAAAAGTGCAGATTGTGAAGATTTTTACCAAAGAATGTGTGATGTGGTAGGATACAGTTACAAGATCCGAAACGGATAAAGAAAACAAGGGAGGATTTAGAAATGTTAGCAATTAACATGGATGACGTGATCAACGTTCTCAATTCCTGTAAGCCATACCTGATTGCGCTGGGTATTGCATTAGCGCTCGCAATTATTGTAACTGTGGCATGCATGAAATTGAAGAAACCGGTAAAGAAACTGGTGAGAAAGGAAGCATGGATTGCATTCCTTATGGCAGCAGTTGTGATTATCAATCTGATCTGCTTTATCCCGATGTCAAGTATGATCTCACTTGCAATGGGAAATGGTACGATCACAGAGGAGACCTCAAATGAGGCAACAGCACTCTGTGAGGATATCGCGGACGAAGGTATTGTATTATTGAAAAATGAGGACAATATCCTTCCACTTACAAATACACAGAATATCAACGTGTTTGGATGGGCATCTACCAATCCTTGCTACGGTGGTACAGGATCAGGAGCATTATCCGACGCATATGAGACAACAACACTTCTTGGTGGTCTTGAGGATGCCGGATACAAGATCAATACAGAACTGACCGATTTCTACAAAGCGTACCGTGAGGACAGACCGGAAGTTGGTATGTGGGCGCAGGACTGGACATTGCCGGAGCCTACAGCAGATTCTTACAGCGATGAGCTGATCAACAATGCAAAAGAGTTTTCGGATACAGCAATGGTAGTAATTACCCGTGTTGGTGGTGAGGGAGCAGACCTTCCAACTGATGTAAGCAAAGTAACTTACACAGATAACTCTGAAAATTACAAAGATTTTGAAGCTGGTGAACATTATTTACAGTTAAGCCAGACAGAAAAAGATATGTTAGACCTTGTTTGTGCCAACTTTGACAATGTCGTTGTTGTATATAACGGTGCAAACACCATGGAACTTGGATTCTTAAATGATTATAAACAGATCAAGGGTGCAATCTGGTGTCCTGGAACAGGTCAGTCCGGATTTGAGTCTCTTGGCGCAGTCGTAGCCGGTACGGTAAATCCATCCGGAAAAACCAGCGATACATTTGTATATGATCTGACAGCAACACCGACTTATAACAACTTTGGAAACTTCCTGTATGACAATATGGATGAGTTTGCCGCTACATCCAAAAACTTCGGAACAGGCGAAGAAGAAGCAACAATTCCATCTTTTGTCAACTATGTAGAAGGCATTTATGTTGGCTATCGTTTCTATGAGACAGCAGCAGTGGAAGGACTCATTGATTATGATAAGACGGTTCAGTTCCCATTTGGATATGGACTTTCTTATACAGATTTTGAACAGAAGATGGGAGATGTTACCGTAGCAGACGGTAAAGTATCCTTTGACGTTACCGTAACAAACAACGGAACTGCCGCAGGAAAAGATGTGGTAGAGGTATATTACAATCCGCCATATACAAACGGTGGAATTGAAAAAGCATCTGCAAATCTGATCGATTTTGCAAAAACAGATGTGTTACAGCCGGGTGAATCCCAGACAATCAATGTAAGTTTCTCAGAAGAAGATATGGCTTCCTATGATACATATGGTAATGGATGCTATGTATTAGAGGCTGGTGACTATGAGATTTCTATCAACTCTGATTCACACAATACGATCGCATCACAGACCGTAAGTGTTGCAGATACCGTTGTATATGATGAGAATAATGCACGTTCTACCGATGATGTAGCTGCAACAAATCAGTTTGCATATGCACAAGGAGATGTAACATATCTTTCAAGAGCAGACGGATTTGCAAACTATGCAAAAGCAACAGCAGCTCCTTCAAACTTTACATTAGCAGAGGATGAGAAAGCTGAGTTCTTAAATAACAGCAATTATGATCCAAACAATTACAACAATGATTCTGATGAAATGCCGACAACAGGCGCGAAAAACGGAATGACACTTGCTGATATGCGTGGTCTTTCCTATGATGATGAAAAATGGGATACACTGCTTGACCAGCTGACAGTTTCTGATATGGATACAATGATCGCTCTTGGCGGATATCAGACATCTGCAGCTGCAAGTGTTGGAAAAGTTATGACCGTTGACTGTGACGGACCTGCATCCATCAATAACAACTTTACAGGAACAGGCTCCATTGGATTCCCGTCCGCAGTTATGATCGCAAATACCTGGAACAAAGACCTTGCACTTTCCTTCGGTGAGAGCATTGGTAAGATGGCAGACGAAATGGAAGTATCCGGATGGTATGCACCAGCGATGAACACACACAGAAATGCATTTGCAGGACGTAACTTCGAGTATTATTCGGAAGATGGAGTTCTCTCAGGAAAAATGGCTGCAAACGCAGTGATCGGTGCTGAAAAATATGGTGTTTATGCATATATCAAACATTTTGCATTAAACGATCAGGAAACAAACCGTACCGGAATGCTCTGTACATGGTCAAATGAGCAGGCAATCCGTGAAATTTACTTAAAACCTTTTGAAATCGCTGTAAAAGAAGGTGGAGCAAAAGCAGTAATGTCTTCCTTCAATTATATCGGTGCACAGTGGGCAGGCGGAACATATCCGTTACAGACAACTGTCCTTCGTGATGAGTGGGGATTCCGTGGATTTGTATTAACTGACTACTTTGGTGTTTACGGATACATGGATTCTGATATGGGTATCCGCGGTGGTACAGACTGTATGTTAGTTGCATATGATACAGAGACAAACCATGTGACAGATACTACAAGCGCAACAGGTGTGAAAGCAATGCGTCAGGCATCCAAAAATATTATGTACACTGTTGTAAACAGCCGTGCATATGATCCTGAGAACTTAAAGACAGGTCTGATGAACTGGCAGATCATTGCAATCGTGATCGATATCATTCTTGGAGTACTGGTTATTTTCTTAGAAGTTCTTACCATCAAAAAATATAAAAAAGATGCCGCAGAAGAACCGGTAAAGACAGTAACTGAAACATCAGCAGAATAAAACAGGATTATGCAGAGGAACAACACATAGAGGTGAAAGCATAAATGAATGGTATAAAAAATCTATGGCAGAACTTTGCAGATAAGCATCCCGGAGCCTCCAAATGGGTCCGGGAGGGCGGTCTGTTCGTGATCGTAAGTAACCTGATCACGGTATTCAAATATTTGATGTTATTGTTTCTGCCGCTCGCATTTGCAGGACTTCCAAATGTTGATTTTGGATTCCCGGGAATCGACATCACATTATTTGGAGAGACATTTAAATGGAACATTATCGGTTATGATGCCGCACACGGTGGACTTCCATATTTCTGTGCATACATGGTTGCCATGGTGATCGGAGAATGCATCAATTTCCCGATCCAGAGAACCTTCGTATTCCGGAGTAAGGGAAATATCTGGTATCAGGCATTCTGGTATCTGATCGCATTCTGTATCGTGACCTGTATTGTAAACTCCATTAACTGTATCTGGGTAGCAGTAGCCGGTATGTTCGTGCCGGACTGGCTCTACAATATCGGAACAACCGTATTAAACGGTGGAGTTTCAATGGTCGTATTTTTCTTTGTAAATAAGATCATTTTCCCGGAAGGGGAAGCGAAAGCATAAAAAGTAGTATGTGAAAAACAAAATAAGCACATATAAAAAGCATGTTTTACGATTCAAAAGAATTGCAGAGCATGCTTTTTTTGTTGTATTTTAAATAGGAATAGGATTCACATATTGACAAATAAAAAAGAAATGTTTATATTTATAACAGTGTTATATAACACTGTTATAAATGAGTGGAGGAACCAGTGACAAAATCAGTAGAAGGAGTTTCAGAGAAAATCATAGCCTGTGCAAAGGAAGAATTTTTAAAAAAAGGTTATTCCGATGCATCCCTGCGGACGATCGCGGCAAAGGCAGGGACGACAACCGGATCGATCTATTCAAGGTTTCAAGATAAAGAAGGATTATTTTCTGCAATCGTAGAACCGGCAGCAGATCATCTGGTGCAGAGATTTCTGCATATACAGGAGACATTTCACGGGCTTGAGGAAGAACAGCAGCCGAAAGAGATGAAGCATTATGTGTCATCCGGCATGGTGGAGATGATCGATTATATTTACGACAATTTTGAAGTGTTTGAGCTTTTGCTGGATGCTTCCTACGGAACAAAGTTTCAGGATTTTGTGGAACGGCTTGTCGAGATCGAGACAGAATATACTTATAAGTATATGGACGTCATTCATTACCGGACGGAAGATGGCGAGGTGATCACCGAGGATTTTATCCATATCATGACGAGGGCATTATTTGAGAGTATGTTTGAGGTGGTACGCCATAAAATGACAAAGGAGACGGCACTCCGTTATATGGATATGCTGGAAAAATATCATTGTGGAGGCTGGAATGCAATTCTGAAATGGGAGTAAGAGATGGGCTGTACATTTCTGGTAACAGGATGACAGCCTTCTAAAAAAATCATTGGTTAGCGAAAACTAATTTAAAGTAGTGCTGTATAACAAGAACTAAAAATGGAAAGGGAGTCTTTGAGATGGAAAGTGATGCGAAGTTAAAAAAACAAAGTTCTTTGGCAAGGCTTTTTGAATATGCCGGGAATTATAAATATCTGACGATCCTGTCGTGGATATTTTCTGTGGTCAGTGCATGGATTGCACTGGTGCCGTTTTATTATATCTGGAAAGTGATAAAAGAAGTTTTAGAGGTGGCGCCTCATTATGAAAATGCAGGAAATATTGCAGATTATGGATGGCATGCAGTAGGATTTGCAATTTTATCGATGGCGCTTTACATTTGCGGGCTGATGTGTTCCCATTTGTCAGCATTTCATGTGCAGGCGAATATCCGTTCACAGTTGATGCACCATATTATGACACTGCCGATGGGATTTATGGACAGTGACGGAAGTGGTAAGTTCCGCAAGATCGTTAACG
The DNA here is from genome assembly GCF_003463035.1 of Roseburia sp. OF03-24. Lineage (NCBI taxonomy): Bacteria > Bacillati > Bacillota > Clostridia > Lachnospirales > Lachnospiraceae > Roseburia > Roseburia sp. OF03-24. Next base: position 36,929 of record NZ_QSCK01000016.1, read on the forward strand.
AGTCAAGTGAGGCAACAGAGACATATCTTGCACACCAGCTGCCAGATCAGGCAGGCGCGATCGCAACGCCGGTGGGACTTTTAGTACTGCTTCTGATGTTTGACTGGAGGCTTGGACTGTTGAGTCTGATCCCGGTGGCAGCGGCATTTTTAATTATGGGAAGCATGACCGGGCAGCGGATGAAGGATAAAATGACAGAGTATCAGAATGCGCTCGAAGAAATGTCGAGTGAGGCAGTTGAATATGTCCGTGGCATTCCGGTCGTAAAGACATTTGGTCAGACGGTATTTTCGTTCAAACGATTCCAGTATTCCATCGAAAAGTACGAGAAATGGACGATCGCTTATACAAAAGAACTGAGACTTCCGATGACGTTTTATACCATGATCATCAACGCAGCATTTGCTGTTTTGATTGCAGTTACTTTTTATGTGGTCAGCAGGGGCGGAGAAAATGACACGTTTTTATTAAATCTGCTGTTTTATATTATCATCACACCGATCATTACGGTTACATTAAATAAGATCATGTACGCAAGTGAAAATCAGATGATCGTAGAGGATGCGTTAAAGCGGATCGATGGTATTTTAGAAAAGAAACCACTGGCAGAAGCAGCAGAAAAAGCAGCTCCAAAAGATATGTCGATTACGTTTGACCACGTATCTTTCCGCTATGAGGATGCCGCAAAAAATGCCTTACATAACATCAACCTGGAAATCAGAGAGGGCGAACACGTTGCGTTTGTCGGACCGTCCGGTGGTGGAAAATCAACGCTTGCAAGCCTGATCGCGCGATTCTTTGACACGACAGAGGGACAGATCAAAATCGGCGGCGTAAATGTAAGGGACATTCCGTCGGAACAGCTTATGAACATGGTATCATTTGTATTCCAGGATAGTAAACTTTTGAAAATGTCCATTTATGACAATGTACGCATAGGCAGGAAAGATGCGACAAGAGAGGAAGTTATGGAAGCCTTGAAAAATGCACAGTGTGAGGATATTATCGGGAAACTTCCGGATGGAATTGACACTGTGATCGGGGCAAAAGGAACTTATGTATCCGGTGGTGAGGCACAGCGGCTTTCGATTGCAAGGGCAATGTTAAAAAATGCGCCGGTTCTGATCTTAGATGAGGCAACTGCATTTGCTGATCCGGATAATGAAGCGAAAGTACAGCAGGCATTTTCAAAATTATCTGAAGGAAAAACAGTGATCATGATCGCACACCGTTTATCTTCGGTTGTGGATGCCGACCGGATCTGTGTGTTAAAAGATGGAGAGATCGTTGAGTCAGGAACACATAAAGAACTGACAGAGATGACGGGGCTGTATGCGCATATGTGGAACGAATACAATAAATCTGTTCGTTGGAAAGTGGGGGAATAAAACATGTCATTCAAAGAAAAAATACAACATAAATACGCACTTTCAGATCAGGGTGCAAAGGATATGATAAAAGCATTTATTTCTGTCACGATATCAGATATTGTCCTGATGTTTCCGGTGGGGATGCTTTATTTTCTGGTAAAGGACTATATGGAGGGAACATTAAGTGGAAGAGGCAGTTTTTATATTGCAGGCTGTATCATTAGTCTGGCACTGATCGCAGCTACTACCTATATCCAGTACAATGCAACTTTTTTTGCAACTTATGTGGAGAGCGGTGTGAGACGTATCACTCTTGCGGAAAAATTAAGAAAAATTCCACTTTCTTTTTTCGGGAAAAAAGATCTTTCGGATCTGACTAGTACGATCATGGCAGACTGTGCAACCATGGAGACGGTTTCCTCCCATGTGATTCCGGAGCTGATCGGAGCATGTATTTCCACGGCACTTGTGGCATTAAGTCTCTTTTTCTTTGACTGGAGAATGGCACTTGCAGCACTCTGGGTACTTCCTGTTTCCTTCCTGATCGTTGGATGTTCCGGGAAGGTTCAAAACGGCCTGAGCAGAAAACAGATGAAACTGAAAATGGAATGTGCCGATGGGATTCAGGAAGGACTTGAGACAGTCCGTGATCTTAAGGCAAATAATGCGCAGAGCGAATATATGAAAGGACTCGACAGAAAGATCAGAGCAGTTGAAAAACATGCGATTGTGACAGAGCTCGGAATGGCTGTATTTGTGGCAAGTGCCCAGATGATCTTAAAACTTGGTATTGCAACAGTTGCCTTAACCGGAGGTATTCTGCTGGCAAAAGGAAGTATTGACGTTCTGACATTGTTCCTGTTTTTACTTGTTGTATCCAGAATTTATGATCCAATGCAGATTTCCCTGCAGAATTTAGCGGCAATGATCAGTGCAAACATACAGAGTGAACGTCTTGATGAGATTTTGTCGCATGAAATTCAGACAGGAACAACAAAGCTTGATCATAAAGGATATGATATTGTATTTTCGCATGTTGGATTTTCTTATGACAGGAAAGAGTCTGTGTTAAAAGATGTGACATTTACGGCGAAACAGGGAGAAGTGACGGCACTGATTGGTCCGTCCGGCGGTGGAAAAACGACGGTATCAAGGCTTGCTGCAAGATTCTGGGATATTGAAAAAGGAAAGATCACAGTCGGGGGCATGGATATTTCAAAAATTGATCCGGAAACTTTGATGTCACTGTATTCTATCGTATTTCAGGATGTTACGCTTTTTAATAATACGATCATGGAAAATATCCGTATCGGCAGACAGGATGCAACGGATGAGGAAGTCATTGCGGCTGCAAAATTAGCGCACTGTGATGAGTTTGCCCGGAAACTGCCTGATGGCTGGCAGACTATGATCGGTGAAAACGGATCAGAACTCTCCGGTGGAGAACGTCAGAGGATCTCGATTGCAAGAGCATTTTTAAAGGATGCGCCAATTATATTATTAGACGAGGCCACAGCATCACTGGATGTCGATAATGAAACACTGATCCAGGAGGCGTTATCGAAACTGATCCAGAACAAGACAGTTCTGATCATTGCACACCGGATGCGTACAGTCGCAAATGCAGATAAGATCGTTGTATTAAAAGACGGGGTGGTTGCAGAGGAAGGCGCACCGGAAGAACTGTCCGCGAAAGAAGGAATCTATCATCATATGATAGAGACACAGGTGCAGGCGGCAGGCTGGGTACTGTAAACAGACAGAACAAAAGAAACGGAGGTATCAGCTGATCATATGGGGATGGCATGATAAACCCGTGTATGAAAATGATAAAAAAATACCGTATCTGTGATTTTTCACGGATGCGGTATTTTTTGTATGACTTATTTTTTCTTTTTCTTGCTTTTCTCTTTTTCAAGTTCAGTTTTTTCTTTTTCGAGCTCCTTATTTGCACGGACAGCTTTTTCTTTTAATTTGGTTCTCCAGCTCTTTTTACCTTCCGGTTTCTCAAGAGGTCCGCGTACACCGGTAACCTTTGTGATATAAATACCACTTACGGTAGCTTTTACTTCTTTCTTGATCGGTATGTAATCAAACACGGATTCATCTGCGATCAAAGACATAACTTTCGGTCCAACCTTTGCTTTTACGATCGGAAGTTTGGTACGGCGCATCATCTTTGGTGTCTGGTCGATCACAACCTGTGGAAGACCAGATTCGGTAATACGCATTCGCTTCTTATCTATGATCAGCATGGATACGGTCTGTGCGGCGGCTGCAAGCTGTTCATCCTGTTCGGCTTTCTTTTTCTGTGCTTTCTTCCCGAGAAAATAAAGGACAACAAGTCCGATGATTAAGACGGCTAAGATAACCAGTAATACGATAGTAACTGGGCTCATAAATAATCCTCCATATATTTACTTTTTAGAACAAAACTCAAAAAATATTGTAGCATTGATTTTTGGAAAAAGCAAGGTGTTCAGGATTATCTTGCCAGAATATCAATGATCTCCGCAATATACATTGTGTGCATGTCATGATCTGTGTACCATTTTTTTGCGATTTCCGGCATCAGGAAAGAATCTTCCGTCAATCTTGTCGCAGACATTTTCTCACATAACAGGACCATATTTCCCTCGTCGATGAATGGAATACTGTGACGGGAAGTAAGTGTTAATCCGGCAGCAGAGATCTTGTCTTCTTCATCACGGCCGGAGTGGCTTCCACAGTAATTTAATGCGTCACGGTATTTTTCAGACAGGAAACTTAAGGAAAAAAATTCGTTTTTATCGATTAGTTCCTTGGTGTATCTGGAATCACGGACAAATACGAAAGCGACGTTTTTACCCCATAAGACACCGACACCGCCCCAGCTTATGGTCATGGTGTTTGCTTTATCCTTAGAACCTGCGGTGAGCAGAGCCCATTCTTTGCCAATCTTTGTAAATGGATCGAATTCTATCATATCTGCTGTTATAGACTGAAATGTATGCATAGCGTAATCTCCTTTATCAGTGCACAAAATATTTATATGTTGGTTTTATTATAAAATTCCCTGATTTAATTGACAAGAGAAAAATAGGGCTGTTCAAAAATTGACTTTTTATAAGTGTTGTACTATGATGGTTGCGAAAATTACACAGGAAAAAGGAGCAGAGGATTTATGAAAATCACAACGAAACAAATTACAACAACAGCAGTCTTACTGGCGATTTGTATCGTGAGCCAGTTCTTTAAAAACACAAGCGTCTATATCACGGGACCGATCATTAATGCATGTCTTATCATTGCCGCATTAGGTGCAGGAATGGCATGCGGGATCATTCTCTCAGTGATCACGCCGGTTACTTCATTTCTGATCACGGGAAGTCCTGTCATGTCAGCAATTCCGGCGATCATCCCATGTGTTATGATCGGAAATATGATTCTCGTGGTTGCCGTCAGTCTGCTTGCAAAGAAGATCAAGGGCAATGCAGGACTGATCGCAGGTATGGCAGCAGGCAGTATCGCAAAAGCATTATTTATGGGAATCGTGATCGCATTGATCTTAATCCCTTCCTTGCTCCCGGAAGCAATGGTACCTAAAATGGCAGTATTCCAGACAACATTTTCCGTGACGCAGCTTATCACAGCAGCAATCGGAAGCGTATTCGCATTTATCATCTGGATTCCTTTAAAAAAAGTAATCGCAGGGCAGAACTGAGTGTGAGCCATCATTTAACAGGTGCCTTATTTTGATCACAAATAGTATAACGCATGCTTATGAATGATAAACAATATTATGAATTTAAGTGATAGCGAATATAAGACTTTGGAATAATCTTGACACTCAAAAAAGAAAGTATCATAATGATGGTCAGAAAAAAACGATAGAGAGTCGGAGGCAAATGTTATGGATATCAGATTTGAAAAAAGAGAACATTTAAAGGAGAAACCGGATCAGAAACATCTTGGATTCGGAAAATATATGACAGACTATATGTTTGTTATGGACTGGACAAAAGAAGATGGATGGAAAGATGCAAGAATCGTTCCGGAAGGACCGATCACAATGGATCCTGCATGTGTAACGTTACACTATGCACAGGAAACATTTGAGGGCATGAAAGCATACCGTACCGCAGAGGGTAAGATCCAGTTATTCCGTCCGGAGATGAACGCAAAGAGAATGATCAATTCCAATGCAAGACTCTGCATGCCGGAGTTCCCGGTTGATATGTTTGTGGAAGCAGTAAAAGCGCTGGTAAAAGTTGAAGAGGACTGGGTTCCGTCAGAACCTGAGACATCTCTTTACATCCGTCCATTTATGTTTGCAACAGAAGCCGCACTTGGTGTACATATGGCATCTGCTTATAAGTTTATGATTATCTGCTGCCCGGTTGGCGCATATTATGCAGAGGGAATCAACCCGGTTAAGATCTTAGTCGAGGACGAGCTGGTTCGTGCCGTAAAAGGTGGTACCGGATTTACAAAATGCGGTGGTAACTACGCAGGTTCCATTTTAGGACAGGTCAAAGCAGAGAAAATGGGATATTCCCAGGTACTCTGGTTAGACGGCGAGCATCGTAAGTATGTAGAGGAAGTTGGAACCATGAACATCATGTTCAAGATCGCTGGCGAGATCTACACAGCACCGATTGAGGGAACTGTTCTTCCGGGTGTAACAAGAGATTCCATGATCCATCTGTTAAGAGACTGGGGTTATAAAGTAAATGAGACCAGACTTTCCGTAGACGATCTGATGAAAGCCGGACATGACGGCACACTTGAGGAAGTATTTGGAACAGGTACCGCAGCAGTTATCTCTCCTGTCGGAGAACTCCGCTACAAAGATGATGTTGTAACGATCAACGATTTCAAGATCGGAGAGCTGACACAGAAATTATATGATACCTTAACCGGAATCCAGTGGGGCAAACTGCCTGATAAATACGGCTGGACAGTAGAGGTAAAATAAACAATATTGTCTGGTCACGATTGAAAAAACACCATGGACATGCACAATGACATGTCTGTGGTGTTTTTTGGTTATACTAAAAATAAGTGACAGGTCACATGTCCTGTGTTAATATGGAACAGAAAGAACGGCATGCCGTATGTGGAAATGGCATCGTTCTGAAAATGGAGGACTACATGAGTAAAACATTAGAAGAATTCGAGCAGTATCTCGATAAAATGAAAAAATATGAACATATTAATACACTTTTGTACTGGGACATGAGAACATGTGCACCAAAACTGGGACAGGCAGGACATATTGATGCGCTGACCTATTTTTCAACGGAAAGTTTTGCGATGTCTACTTCGGATGAACTTTATGGAATGTTGGAAAAATTAAAGAAGCCGGAAGAATTTGAACAGTTATCGGATAAGATGAAGTTTATCGTGACACGCATGCAGCGTGATATGGAAAAAGACAGACGGATTCCAAAAGACCGCTATGAAGTGATGGTGCGTGAGCAGGCAGAGTCCGGAAATGCCTGGGAAGAGGCAAAGAATGCATCTGATTTTTCTATTTTTGCACCACATTTAGAAAAAATGATCGCACTTACCAGAGAAATGGCAGGTTATACGGATCCTGGCAAAGAAGTTTATGATGTATTGTTAGATAAATATGAAGAGGGAATGGATTCTGCAACGATTGATCGTCTGTTTGGTGAACTAAAGGAAGCACTGATTCCGCTTGTGAAAAAAATACTTGCCGCAAAACAGCCGGATGATGCAAAGTTCCATGTTTATTTTGATCCGGATGACCAGAGAAAAGTACAGGATCTTTTACTTTCCTACATTGGATTTTCCAAAGATGCCGGTTCAGTGGGAGAGACAGAGCACCCATTCACACTGAATTTTTCATCAAAAGATGTCCGTGTGACCAATCATTATTACGAGCATGATCCGATCTCAGCAATGTTTTCTGCAATTCATGAGGGTGGTCATGCGATTTTTGAACAGAATGTCAATCCGGAATATGACAATACGGTAGCCGGAAGCTGTCATTACATGGGCGTTCATGAAAGCCAGTCCCGTTTTTATGAGAATATTTTAGGTCGCAATAAGAACTTCTGGATTCCGGTTTATGGGAAAGTGCAGGAGCTGATGCCGCAGATGAAGGACATTTCGCTGGATGAGTTTTACCATGAGATCAATCATGTCAGAAACAGCCTGATCCGTACCGAGGCAGATGAGGTGACCTATTGCTTCCATATTATATTGCGCTATGAAATGGAAAAGGCAATCTTCCGTGAGAATATTCCGGTTGGGAATCTGCCGGAATTGTGGAATCAGAAAATGAAAGAATACTTAGATATCACCCCGGCGAATGATGCAGAGGGAATCTTGCAGGATATGCACTGGTCAGACGGCTCATTCGGTTATTTTCCAAGTTATCTTTTGGGAAGCATCTATGATGGAATGTATTTAGAGGAGCTTGAAAAAGAATTAGGACCGGTGGATGAGATCTTAAAAGATGGCAGAATTTTACAGATCACAAAATGGCTGAACAAAAAAATTCACTGGTATGGCAGTACACGTACACCGAAAGAAGTGATCGCAAATGTGTGCGGCAAAGAAGTATCAGCAGAGCCGCTGGTGCGTTATTTTGAAAAAAAATATACCGACATATATAATTTAGATCATTTAATGGAAAAATAAGACCGGTAAATTAATTTGCAGTTAAAACGCAGATCAGATTGAAAGATCGGATTTTTCACAGACAGGAATGGAGATTGCTATGAAAAAACAGGGAATTATTTTTGACATGGACGGTACACTCTGGGATTCCGCAGCCAATGTGGCAGAATCCTGGAACGAAGCGATCCGTCAGGATGGAAGGATAAATAAGGTACTCACGGAAGCAGATATCAAGGGCGTTATGGGAAAAACCATGGATGTGATCGCAAAGCTGTTATTCCCGGAACTTTCCGAAGCAGAGCAGGAATCTCTTTTAGCAGAGTGCTGCAGGATAGAAAATGATTATTTAAGAGAGCACGGTGGTGTGCTTTACCTGGATCTTGAGGATACTTTCAAAGAATTAAAAAAGAATTATGAACTCTATATTGTAAGTAATTGTCAGAAAGGTTACATTGAGGCATTTTTAGATCACTATCATTTCTGGGATTATTTTTCAGATATTGAATGTTATGGCAATAATCTTTTACAGAAAGGTGATAATATCAGACTTCTGGCAGACCGGAATCATTTAGAGGAAGCGGTCTATGTGGGTGATATCCAGGGAGATTATGAGGCAAGCAAAAAGGCGGGAGTCGGATTTATACATGCTGCATATGGTTTTGGAAGTGTTCCGGAAGCACAGCATAAGATTCTGACATTTTCAGAACTTGTGACAAAAAAGGTGGCAGAAAAATATTTTGCAGAGAAGAACAGGGACTGAATCATGTTTATGAAAAATAATGCTGTCAAAAAGATTACGGATGAGTGGTAAAGGAAATAGTACAGTATGACAAAGCTAGAAGAATTGTTAAAACAGATCAACCGAAAACACGTATATATCCAGACACATAATTTCCCGGATCCGGATGCGATCGCAAGTGCGCTTGGCATACAGGAGTTATTAAAGCACAATGGTATTACTTCGACGATCTGTTACAAAGGAAAAATCGACCGTTACAGCACAGATAAACTGCGGGAACTGATGAACATTGAGCTTCTGAATGTGGAAGATCTTGGAGCGATCCTGACGGAAGAAGATGAAGTGATCCTTGTAGATGCACAGAAAGGCAACTCCAATATCATAGATATTACGGGGGATGAGATCATCTGCATTGACCATCATCCCGAAAATGAAAAGTTTTCATACCGGTTTAAGGACATCCGTCCGGGGGTGGGTGCCTGTGCAACGATCGTAGCGCAGTATTTCTTTGAGAATGAGATCCCGATGGATAGAAGGATTGCGACGACTCTGACATACGGTATAAGGATCGACACCAACAATTTGAGCCGTGGGGTATCAAAACTTGATATTGAGATGCTCTACCGGATGTTTGATGAATGTGATTATGAGGTCATTCATATGTTAGAAAACAGTAATCTTTGTTTTGATGACCTGATGGCATATTCCAGCGCCATTTCAAGCATTGAGGTTTATGATGATATCAGCTTCTGTAATACAGGGAAAGATTGTCCGGTGATCGCAAATATATCCGATTTCATGCTTGCTTTAAAAGAAGTGTCATTTTCCGTTGTGTATTCGAGAAAGTCAGACGGGATCAAACTTTCCGTGCGCAGTGAAAAGAGTATGCTCGATGCAGGAAAGATCGTGGCAGAGGCACTGAAGGGAATTGGCAATGGCGGCGGTCACGCATCGATGGCAGGAGGATTTGTGCCATGTACGGGCAGTGACATGGATGTCAAACTGTTAGAGGCACAGATGAAAGAGAGGTTTCTGGCAGTGATCGCGGATGTCAAAAAGCGTGCGGTATAAAAGTATCTGGACTCTTGACATTCTTACTTTCCGAGTCTATACTAAAAACTAGATTTTTGGCAAAAGGCAATGACGAAGACAGTAGTTCATCAGAAAAAGTAACAGAGAGCCGGAGCAGGTGGAAACCGGTGCGAGTATCTGCTGAATGAAGATCACTTCCAAGCTGCAGTCTGAAATGATCCCGGCAGGTTGAGATAAGGACTTTTCGAGGCAGAGTAAGCGCTGACGCATTTCCTGCGTTACAGGGAACATGTATCCGGATTTTACCGTGTACATTTGTATATCAGGTGGTATAACGAAGAAATCAAGCCCTCGTCCTATATACAGGACGAGGGCTTTTTTCATTCACAGGATTTCCTGTGAATGAAAAATGATACGCACCTCGTGGAGAAGAAGTTAGCTGTAAACAGCACCACTCGGGCGCGAAAGAGTCGCAAACGACTCTTTATTTAAGTAATGGAGGTTAGCAATGTATAAGAAAGTTGATGCGAATCTGAATTTCGTAGACAGAGAAAAACAGATCGAAAAGTTCTGGAATGACAACGACATCTTTAAAAAGAGCATGGAACACCGCAAGGAAGGAGAGACGTACACCTTTTATGACGGACCGCCAACTGCAAACGGCAAACCGCACATCGGACATGTGGAGACCCGTACGATCAAAGATATGATCCCGAGATACCAGACCATGAAAGGAAAATTCGTTCCGCGTAAAGCCGGCTGGGATACACATGGACTCCCGGTAGAACTTGAGGTAGAAAAACTCCTTGGTTTAAATGGAAAAGAGCAGATCGAAGAATACGGTATGGAGCCTTTCATCAAAAAATGTAAGGAATCCGTATGGAAATACAAAGGTATGTGGGAAGATTTCTCAAAGACCGTTGGTTTCTGGGCTGATATGGACAATCCGTACGTTACCTATGACGACAATTTCATTGAGTCCGAATGGTGGGCATTAAAAGAAATCTGGAATAAAAACCTTTTATATAAAGGATTCAAGATCGTTCCTTACTGCCCGCGCTGTGGTACACCGTTATCTTCCCAGGAAGTTGCGCAGGGATATAAGACGGTCAAAGAGCGCTCTGCAGTTGCACGTTTTAAAGTAATCGGAGAGGATGCATATTTCCTTGCATGGACAACAACTCCTTGGACACTGCCGTCTAACGTCGCACTCTGTGTGAACCCGGAAGAGACTTACTGCAAAGTAAAAGCGGTTGACGGATATACCTATTATATGGCAGAGGCACTGCTTGACACGGTTCTTGGCAAACTGCTTGATAAGGATGCAGCAGAGGGAACAAAGGCATATGAGGTATTAGAGACTTACAAGGGAAGCGATTTAGAGTACAAAGAGTATGAGCCTTTATTTGACTGTGCAAAAGAGATCATCGAAAAACAGCACAAAAAAGCGCATTACATCGTATGTGATACCTATGTAACCATGACAGATGGTACCGGTATCGTTCATATCGCACCTGCATTCGGTGAAGATGATGCCGCTGTCGGAAGAAAATATGACCTTCCATTTGTACAGCTTGTAGATGGAAAAGGTGAGCTTACAAAAGAAACACCATATGCCGGTATTTTTGTAAAGAAAGCCGATCCTATGGTATTAAAAGATCTCGATGAAAAAGGATTATTATTTGATGCGCCGAAGTTTGAACATGAATATCCACACTGCTGGAGATGCGACACACCACTGATCTACTACGCAAGAGAATCCTGGTTCATCAAGATGACTGCAGTCAAAGATGACCTGATCCGCAACAATAACACCGTAAACTGGATTCCGGAGTCCATTGGAAAAGGACGTTTTGGTGACTGGCTTGAGAATATCCAGGACTGGGGTATTTCCCGTAACCGTTACTGGGGAACACCACTTCCGGTATGGGAGTGTGAGTGTGGTCATCAGGAGTGTATCGGAAGCCGCGCAGAACTCGCGGAGAGAAGCGGTAATCCAAATGATGCCAAAGTAGAACTTCATCGTCCGTATATCGATGCAGTTACATTCAAATGTCCGGATTGTGGAAAAGAAATGCATCGTGTACCGGAAGTAATCGACTGCTGGTTCGATTCCGGAGCAATGCCATTTGCACAGCATCACTATCCATTTGAGAACAAAGATGTATTTGAAAAACAGTTCCCGGCGAAGTTTATCTCTGAGGCAGTTGACCAGACAAGAGGATGGTTCTACTCCCTGATGGCAGAATCTACACTGTTATTTAACAAAGCGCCTTACGAGAACGTTATCGTTCTTGGCCATGTACAGGATGAGAACGGACAGAAGATGAGTAAGTCCAAAGGAAATGCAGTAGATCCGTTTGATGCATTAGAGACTTATGGCGCAGATGCGATCCGCTGGTATTTCTATACAAGCAGTGCACCGTGGATCCCGAAACGTTTCAGCGGTAAGCTGGTACAGGAAGGACAGCGCAAATTCATGGGTACTCTGTGGAATACTTATGCATTTTTTGTACTGTATGCAAATATTGACCAGTTTGATGCGACGAAATATACTTTAGATTATGAGAAATTATCCGTTATGGATAAATGGCTGTTATCCAAACTGAATTCTGCGATCAAAGGAACAGATGAGAACCTTGCAAATTACCGCATCCCGGAGGCAGCAAAGGTACTCGATGAGTTCGTGGATGACATGAGTAACTGGTATGTCAGAAGAAGCCGTGACCGTTTCTGGGCAAAGGGCATGGAGCAGGATAAGATCAATGCTTACATGACACTTTATACTGCACTTGTTGAGATCTGTAAGGCAGCAGCTCCTATGATCCCATTCATGACAGAGGAGATTTATCAGAATCTGGTGCGTTCCATCAATACAGAGGCACCGGAGAGTATCCATCTGTGCGATTTCCCGGCAGTCAATGAAAGCTGGATCGACAAAGATTTAGAGAAAAATATGGATGAGGTCTTAAAGATCGTTGTTATGGGTCGTGCGTGCCGTAACTCTGCAAATATCAAGAATCGTCAGCCAATCGGAAATATGTATGTCAAAGCACCGAATGTACTGCCAGAATATTTTGTGGAGATCATCGAGGATGAGTTAAATGTGAAGAAAGTAAACTTCACAGAGGATGTCAGTGCATATACAAGCTATACTTTCAAACCACAGCTTCGTACTGTCGGACCGAAATATGGCAAGTTCTTAGGACAGATCCAGAAAGCACTTGCAGAGTTAGACGGAAATAAGGCAATGGCAGAATTAAAGGCAAACGGCGTTCTTGCACTGCCTTCTGTCAGTGATGATGTAAAACTTTCCGAGGAAGACCTTCTGATCACGATGACACAGATGGAAGGTTATGTGACGGAAGGAGATAATACGGTAACAGTTGTGCTTGATACGAACCTGACACTTGAACTGGTAGAGGAAGGATTTGTCCGTGAGCTGATCAGCAAGATCCAGACCATGCGTAAGGAAGCCGGATTTGAGGTTATGGATAAAATTTCCATTTACTATCATGCAGATGAAAAAGTAGCCGACATCTTTAATAAGTACGAAAATGACATCATGGGTGATGTTTTAGGTACTGAAGTTGTAGCAGAAGCTGATTCTTTTGACTCCGGAGAAAACGGAATTTACTGCAAGGAATGGAACATCAATGGGGAAAAAGTATTGCTTGGAGTCAAAAAAGGAGAAAACTAGATGAAGGAAAATGTTTTCAACAAAGAAGCGTTTATTGAGGATGTAAAAGAAAATGTAAAGAATCTTTACCGCAAAACGTTAGATGAGGCGTCACAACAGGAGATTTTTCAGGCAGTTTCCTACACGGTAAAAGATGTCATTATTGATGACTGGCTTGCCACACAGAAAGCGTTTGACAAACAGGATCCAAAGATGGTTTACTACATGTCCATGGAGTTTTTAATGGGTCGTGCGCTTGGCAACAACATGATCAATTTAAAAATGTACAAAGAGGTCAAAGAGGCACTTGAGGAGATCGGTCTGAACTTAGATGAGATCGAGGATCAGGAGCCGGATCCGGCACTTGGAAATGGCGGACTCGGACGTCTTGCAGCCTGCTTTATGGAGTCACTGGCAACACTTGGATACGCAGCTTACGGCTGCGGTATCCGTTACCGTTACGGAATGTTCAAACAGAAGATCAAAGACGGTTTTCAGGTGGAAGTGCCGGATAACTGGTTAAAGAATGGATATCCGTTTGAACTTCGCCGTCCGGAGTATTCCTATGAAGTTAAATTCGGCGGTTATGTCCGTGCAGAAGTGACAGAAGAGGGGAAAACACGTTTTATACAGGAAAATTACCAGTCTGTTTTAGCGGTACCGTATGATATGCCGATCGTAGGTTATGGCAATCATGTGGTAGATACCTTAATGATCTGGGATGCAGAGCCGATGGAGTGCTTTGAGTTAGACTCTTTTGATAAAGGTGATTACCACAAGGCAGTAGAGCAGGAAAATCTTGCCCGCAACTTAGTGGAAGTACTTTATCCGAATGATAATCATATCGCAGGAAAAGAGCTTCGTTTAAAACAGCAGTATTTCTTTGTATCTGCAAGTGTACAGCGTGCGCTGGCACGTTACAAAAAACATCATGATGATATCCACAAACTGCCGGAGAAAGTGACATTCCAGTTAAATGATACACATCCGACTGTTGCAGTGGCAGAACTTATGCGTATTTTACTTGACGAAGAAGGATTAAGCTGGGATGAGGCATGGGAGATCACAACAAAGACCTGTGCATACACCAACCACACGATCATGGCTGAGGCACTTGAAAAATGGCCGATCGAGATATTCTCAAGGCTGCTTCCGCGTATCTATCAGATCGTTGAGGAGATTAACCGCAGATTTATTTTACAGATCCAGGCGGAGTTCCCTGGCGATAACGGCAAGGTTGCACGCATGGCGATCGTTTATGATGGTCAGGTGAAGATGGCACATCTTGCAATCGCAGCAGGATATTCCGTAAACGGTGTGGCAAAACTCCACACAGAGATTTTAAAGAATGAGCAGCTTCATGATTTTTATGAGTTATTCCCGCAGAAGTTCAACAACAAGACAAACGGAATCACACAGCGCCGCTTCTTAATGCATGGTGATCCATTGCTTGCAGACTGGGTAAGTGAGCATATCGGAAATGACTGGATCACAAATCTTGCCCATATTGAAAAGCTGGCGATTTATGCAACTGATAAGAAAGCACAGCAGGAGTTCATGAACATCAAATATCAGAACAAGCTGCGCCTTGCAAAATATATCAAAGAGCACAATGGCATTGAAGTAGATCCGCGTTCCATCTTTGATGTGCAGGTAAAACGTCTGCATGAATACAAACGTCAGTTACTGAATATTTTACATGTCATGTATCTGTATAACGAATTAAAAGAGCACCCGGATATGGATTTCTATCCGAGAACATTTATTTTTGGCGCAAAAGCAGCAGCAGGCTATAAGAATGCCAAACTTACAATCAAGCTGATCAACAATGTTGCAGATGTCATCAACAATGACAGAAGCATTAATGGCAAGATCAAAGTTGTATTTATTGAAGACTACCGTGTATCGATCGCAGAGTGGATCTTTGCGGCAGCAGATGTCAGTGAGCAGATTTCTACAGCCAGCAAAGAGGCATCCGGAACCGGTAACATGAAATTCATGTTAAACGGTGCGCTGACGCTCGGAACGATGGATGGTGCCAATGTTGAGATCGTAGAGGAAGTCGGCAAAGAAAATGCCTTTATTTTCGGTATGAGTTCCGATGAAGTCATTGCGCATGAAAGAAACCGTGACTATGATCCAATGCAGATCTTCAACAGTGATCAGGATATCCGTAAGGTACTGATGCAGCTCATCAATGGATTTTATTCACCGAATGATCCTGAGTTATTCCGTGACCTGTACAATTCACTGCTCAATACACAGTGTACACAGTTTGCAGATACCTATTTCATCTTAAAGGATTTCCGTTCCTATGCAGATGCACAGAAACGCGTCATGGAAGCATACAAAGATGAAGAAGGTTGGGCAAAGAGTGCAATCTTAAATATCGCACATGCCGGTAAATTCTCCTCTGACCGTACAATCCAGGAGTATGTGGATGATATCTGGCACTTAGACAAAATTACCGTAGAGGTATAAGAAAATCGTATAAGATAGCAGACTGCCTGTTTTAGCAGGCAGGTCTGTGCACAGAAAAAGAAACCCGGCTTTGGGGTCATGTACCTTAAAGCCGGGTTTTTACATAATAATGTTTTTTTAATATCTTAGTTTAAAATCTTAATACTTCCTAAAAGTGGAAGCTCTTTTTCTTCATCTTTGCAGGCATATACTAATCCCATGATCCAGAAAATAAAGAATACAATGGAGAAAATGCCGCTGACAGCCCATCCACAGATCGGAATGCGCGAAATAATAATGCTGTTGATCAGTGATGCAAGGTATAACACCAGTGACTGGTTTAAATGAAATTTTGCACCCTCTTTGTCACCGGCGCAGAATGCAATCAGCCAGCCGATAAGCGTGATGTAGGAAACGATTCCTGTTGTTTTCTTGTCCATAAGTAAACCTCCTCGAAAATTTAATAACATTCGTATTGTAACACTCTTATCAGTGAAATGCAAAAAAATATCTCCCTTTTTACAAAAGTGTGTCTGATGCATACTAACTCATAATTATACGAAACACCACACTTTTATTCATTTTCTATTTATTTCCGGCTAATGGGTATTCATTTTTACTCTAAGTTATCATGCAATTTATTAGAATGGAATTTTTGAAAGAGCCAGCACCTTGAATGGGCTGACTCTTTCAATGTCACTTGTAATTGACAAACTGGAATTTTCAAATTAGTCTTTGCAAATAACCTTTGAATCTTCACCATCAATTACAATTCCCTGACGGTTGTTAATTGGGCATAGATTCAAATCCGAAAACTCAGTCATTATTTTCTCGGTAACTTTCTTAAATGGTGCTGTAAGATAATGCGGAAGAACATAGAAATCAATCAAATCAATCCCTGCATCATCTTCTTGTGAGTAGTCCTCCGGCTTTTCATCCATTTGCTCGATATATTGGATGCTTGGAGCGCATATAATTGCGCCTGCCGACTCGCCGATCATCAATTTTCCATTTGCCAATTCCTTTTTCAGCAGTCCATCAGTTCCCGTTTTACGGAGCTGGTCCATAAGAAAGAAAGAATTTCCGCCGGTAAAATATATCACATCTGCTTCTTCAAAAACAGACTGTATCGTTGAATAAGCCTCCGTTGAAATATCAATTTCAGTTACGATCGCTCCCAACTTTTTGAATAATTTTCGAGCCGAGCCGACATAACCGGTGTAGCCTTCACGCAGTGAAGCTGTTGGAATAAATGCGACTTTCTTATTTTCAATTTCTTCCTTTATCAGACTTCCTACACTTGAAAAGTGCGAACATAAAAATAATTTCATCAATATTCTCCTTTATAAATTTTGATTTGTATAACAGTAGTCTAACACACGTTGTTTAAAAATACTACAGCCAAGCCAATGTCTGTAATTTGCCCTAAAATTTCATTTTATGGAATTTGGACTACTTGATTTTCTAATTGCATACGCAATTCGTGAAATGTATAATTATACTGTTGATACATCAGACACACAAATGTAAATAGGGACAAAAATATAGAGAAAAAAAGAGAATTTTGCAAAAATAAGGAAAATATAAAGAGAATCTTTCAAAAATCTTTATTTTTTTCTGCGGGCGTTCTTTGCATTCGGAAGGTATGATAATACTCAAAGGAGGGTAAGAGCAGGAAGATATCAGTTGTGCCGGGAATAATACAGGATTTGTTTCATTTTGTTATGGTAAATGATATACTGATAGGAAGTGTGGAAAAAAGGAACATCTGCAGCACAGAAAGAAAAGGGGAGAAGTGTGAAAATCTTTCACACAGACAAAAATAATGGAACAGTACAATATTTTAATCGTAGAAGATGACAAAGAGATCCGTGATGGAATCGAGATATTTTTAAAAAGCCAGAATTATAACGTTTATAAGGCGGCAGATGGTATAGAAGGTTTAGAGATTATTGAGAGTAAGGAGATACATCTTGCGATCGTTGATATCATGATGCCGCGTATGGATGGGGTAACAATGACATTAAAACTCAGGGAACATCATGATTTTCCTGTAATTATGCTTTCGGCGAAATCAGAGGAGACAGATAAAGTGATCGGGCTGAACATCGGAGCGGACGATTATGTGACAAAACCATTTACGCCGTTAGAATTGATGGCGCGCGTCAATTCCCAGCTCCGGCGTTATACAAAGTTTAACAACAAAAGTCAGGAGAAAAAGGAAAATGACAGGATACATAGCATTGGCGGAATTGAGCTGAATGAAGATACGGTAGAAGTATTTGTGGATGGAAAACCGGTAAAAATGACACCGATTGAGTTTAAAATCTTAGCACTTCTGATGAAAAATCCGGGAAGAGTTTATTCGGCGGACGAGATTTACGAGCGTGTCTGGAATGAAAAAGCGATCAATACGGATACGATTATGGTGCATGTGAGAAATATCAGGGATAAGATCGAGATCAATCCGAGAGAACCAAAATATTTAAAGGTGGTGTGGGGCGTTGGATATAAAATGGAAAAACAGCCGTAAGGCGGGGATTGTGATAACAGCAGGGTTTCTTCTTGTTTTAGCAGTTATCAATTTTTTATGCTATCCGGGAATCAATCGCAGAAGCAAAGACTGGATGCAAAAGACAGAAGCAGCAAAAACAGGTGCAGACAGTGATATGCAGATTCGGACACAGTTTCTGAAAAATCTGTATGAGGGATTTTATCTGCTCGATCTGGAATATCAGAATCAGAAGAGTGAGACGGAGATGTCAGCAACAGATCTTTATATCGCATCTTATGCAAAAGCGGATGAAACCGACAGGTGGGAGTCACAGGAACAATTAGAGCAGGTAACCAATGATGAAGTATTGTCGGTGATGGATGAATGGAGCAGTCAGTTTGAAAAAATCCGTTCCCAGATTGATTATTGCGTCATGGAATCCGAAGATGGAAGTAAACTGAAAAATACAAC
The DNA here is from genome assembly GCF_003463035.1 of Roseburia sp. OF03-24. NCBI lineage: Bacteria > Bacillati > Bacillota > Clostridia > Lachnospirales > Lachnospiraceae > Roseburia > Roseburia sp. OF03-24. Next base: position 55,804 of record NZ_QSCK01000016.1, read on the forward strand.
GCAGAATTTAGAGAGCGTACTCGGTGGAGAGGAAAAGGATGTCAGTGAACAACTGGCACAATATTACAGCGAATTGTTTGCGGTAAAATTTAATGAAGTCGGGGCGATGGAAGTAATTCCTCTGCTGTCAGACAGGGAAAATAGCGGCGATCTTTTAGTAAAATCATTAGGGGCACAGGAACGCAGTGAACTGTTAAAAACTAATCTGGAAGAGTATTTTAATCCAACAGACATGCCCGTGCTCAAAGGACCGGAAAATATAGAGTTTGTGATCGGTATTTCCAAAGAGAAAGCATCTGAAAATATTCTTTATGATTCTGGCAGTGATGAGGAAGAAGATTATTTTGAAAAGCTGTCCGCCTATAAAATTAATGGGGCACTTCCATTGTATGGCGTATCGGTTGTAGCGGTGATCGCATTTATGTTTTTTATGACAGGGAAAAAAGCCGGAGGCAATATCTTAAATGATGGAAAGGTACATGCTTACGCGGCAGAACTTGGAGTCACAGGTGTGATCTGCGGACTGTGTCTGCAGAATTACTTTATGGAACTTATCTGGTCATATGGATTTGATTCATTTTCGGATGCGGCAGATGAACTGATGGGTGGACAGGTTTATGATGTTGTGATCAGCGTACTTACTGTAGTTGGAACTTTGTGGCTGATCTATGCAATGTGGTTTGCAGCCGCATATCTGCTGAGACCGGTATTTTCAGTCGGACTATGGGAATATGTTAAAAGATACAGTCTGGTCTATCAGATCTTCCCATGGATAAAAAAACAGTTTAAAAAGACAGGCAACCGGATCAGACAGTGGTGGAACACACTCTCCGGGGAGATCACACACATTGATTTCAGTGAGGAAACGACAAAACTGATCTTAAAAGTTGTCGTTATAAACTTTGCAGTGCTTGCAGCCTGTTCCTTGTTCTGGTTCTTTGGGATCGGTGCATTAGTTGTCTATTCGATCGTCCTGTTTTTTATTATAAAGAAACATTATGAGCAGATCAATAAAGATTATCATGCGATGTTAGATGCCATGCAGACGATCGCAGAAGGTAATCTTGATCAGGAGATTCAGGGGGATTTTGGCATATTTAATCCGTTCCGGGACGAACTTGCGCAGATCCAGACCGGTATGAAAAAAGCAGTGGAGGAAGAGGTAAAGAGCCAGCGTATGAAAACAGAACTGATCACAAATGTTTCACATGACTTAAAAACACCGCTCACTGCCATCACGACATACATTGAACTGCTGAAAAAAGAAGACATCACGGAGGAAGAAAGGCGTTCTTACATTGATACTTTAGAGCGTAAATCACTGCGCCTTAAGGTGCTGATCGAAGATCTTTTTGAAGTCAGCAAGGCAAACAGCAATAATATCGTACTTAATAAGATGGAACTTGACGTTGTAAACCTGATCAAACAGGTCAGCATTGAACATGTGGATAAGATGAAAGAGCGGGGACTCGAACTTAAGTGGAATGTGCCGGAAGAGAAAGTACTGTTAATGCTTGATAACCAGAAAACCTACCGCATTTTTGAAAATCTCTTTGTCAATGTGGTCAAATATGCAATGCAGGGCAGCAGGGTTTATTTAGAGGTGCGAAAGAAAGCATCCCTTGTGGAAATCATCTTAAAAAATATGTCTGCTGAGGAAATACATATCAGCGGTGATGAGATCACGGAACGATTTGTGCGTGGCGACAGTTCAAGAAACACAGAAGGTTCCGGACTTGGTCTTGCGATCGCAAAAAGTTTTACCGAAGCCCAGGACGGCGAATTCCACGTCGAGGTCGACGGGGATCTGTTCAAAGTTGTCATTTTGTTTTAGGGACGGGTGTGTTATAATACCGTTTAGAAAATGTAGATCTCTGCAAAACTCAACAAAATGTGGAGCTATTGCGAGAGACTGACAAATGAATAAGAAGGTGCTGGGGAGCCGCCGGTACTAAGTGACCGTATTTTGGTCACTTAGTATCCGTTGCGAGCGACACGCAGCGGAAGCGTGCCTTCGTTTCATGTGTCAGTCTCTCGCAATTTCAGAAAAAGTGGGTGAGTTTTACAGGTATTACAATTAACAAATGGGAGGATCACACAATGGAAACAATGGACGACTACAAAGACGAACTGGAAGCCTCTTTCCGCAGGATCAACGAGGGAGACATCATTTCCGGTACTGTCATTGATGTAAATGAAGAGGAAGTAACACTGGATTTAAAATATTATGCGCAGGGTATCATCAAAGTTGCAGATTTAAGCAATGATCCTGATTTTAATGTGCTAGAGCAGGTACATAAAGGTGATGTGATCGAGGCAACAGTGGTACAGAAAGACGATGGTGCAGGCAATATCGTACTTTCCAAGAAAGAAGCAAACGATATACTTGCATGGGATAAATTAAAACAGATGATGGAAGGTGAGACGACAGTAAAAGTGCGCATCCAAGAGAGCGTACCGAGCGGTGTTGTTACTTATCTGGAAGGTATCCGTGCATTTATCCCGGCATCGCAGATCACACTTGATTATGTGGAAGATACCGATGCATGGATCGGAAAAGAGATCGAGGTACGCGTGATCACTGTGGATGCAGAAAAAGAAAAACTTGTTTTATCCGGCAAGGCAGTAGCAAGAGAGGCAGAAGCCGAAGAACGTAACCACAAGATCTCCATGATCGTGCCTGGCACTGTCATGGAAGGAACTGTTGAGTCACTGATGCCATATGGTGCATTCATAAACCTTGGAAACGGACTGAGTGGTCTGGTACATATTTCACAGATCTGTGAGCGCCGTATCAAAAAGCCGTCCGAAGTGTTAAAAGAGGGACAGAAGGTAAAAGTAAAAGTTGTCAATACCAACGATAATAAGATCAGCCTCAGCATGAAAGCACTGCAGGAAGAGATGGTTGATACCGAAGGTGTTGCAGAGGAAGAATTAGAAAAATATACCGATACAGAATCCACAGGCACCAGCCTAGGCTCTTTACTGGCAGGATTTCACTTTGACGCGTAAGCAGTAAAAACATCAGAGGCATCAAGAGACAAAAATCTTGACGCCTCTGTTTTTTTCCCCAGAATCTTTGTCATATATTGTTGACAAGGAAACAAACTTGCGCTATATTAAAACAGAAGTAATTGTTGACAAGGAAACAATATTTGCTTTTATGTAAGGGAGTGGATGTATGAAAGAGCAGGAGCTTCTGTTAAAAGAGCTTGCGCTGATGTTAGAGCGGCAGGACATGCTCTCGAAGCTGACCGAGGGGAAATGTCTCGATGAATATGGCTATTCCGAGACGCACTGTATTGACTATATTGGAAGATTAGAGTTACCCAATGTTACCAAGATCGCAGAAAATATGGGGATGACAAGAGGCGCGATCAGCAAAATGACAAAGAAGCTGTTAGCGAAAGGTCTGATTGAAAAATACACTTTGGAATCAAACAAAAAAGAAGTCTATTTTAAACTGACGGATCTAGGAAAAATGTTGTTTGAGGAACATGCAAAACGTCACAAACGCTGGGAAAAAAGGGATATGGAGTTTTTGTCCCATTATTCTACAGAGGATGTAAAGACGGTGTATCAGTTTATGAAAGAATTTAATCACTACTTAGAGGGACAGATTGAAGAATTATCATAACGATATAGGAAAGTATGAAACAGTTACGGATCAGACAGAAGTTTTGAGATCCATAGGATCGACATAAAAATTGCCTGCGGGCAATCCGCAGGCAACAGGATATTTAAGATTCACTGTCAGTGTCTGTACTGACATCGTCATTAGTATCTGTGCTGACAGCTGCATCAATATCTGTGTTTGTTTTAGTATCAGTATCTTCGTCCGTATCTGTTTCTGCAGAAGGAATCACGCGTACAGGGATGTCTTTTGTGATATCTTCAATTGTTTCAGAATCAGAATTTATGGAAGTAAGGACTGCAGTGCGGTCGGATGGGGTTTCAGAGGTACTTCCCACAGCAGATGTTGTAGTATCCGTATTCTGTAAAGCAGAAGAGACATCTGTTGATGTTGTCTGACCAGATATCATATTTTTTAATTTTAAAATAGCAGTTAAGATATCAAGTGCATCTTTACTGATATTTTTGGAGGAGAAGAAATCAGCGAGCATCTGATTTGCTTCATCTCTTGCAGTTCCGGTCAGACTGAAAATAGAAGAAAGCTGGTCTGAAACGGAAGATACCGTATTAGAAACAGCAGAACCAAATTCTTCCATATAAGAGAGAACCTTTTTAACGTAATTCTGTGTCTCAGTAAAAGGCGGGATGCCGCCGTATTTGTCAACATTTGCACTGCCGGCATTGTAAGCGGCGAGAGCAAGGGAAATATTTCCCTGATAGTTGGACAATAACTGACTGATATATTTTGCACCGCCCATGATATTTTCTCTGGCATCGTAGGAATTAGAAACGCCAAGAGCAGCAGCGGTCGATGGCATTAACTGCATGATACCGACGGCACCTGCACTGCTTACGGCAGACGGATTAAATCCGGATTCTGCTTTTGCAATTGATTTTAGTATAATAGAAGAAACACCATAGGTATTGGCTGCATCTTCGAAAATAGAGTCAAGCTCGCTCGAAGTATAAGAACTTGCGGATGATGCAGCAGTCTGACCTGTGGATACGGTCGATGTATCAGATACGGCGGTATTGGTGCTGATGGTGTTCTGATTGTTTTCTATAGCTTTTGTACTGTCAGCTAACACGGTTGCAAAATCGTCTGAAGTAGTCTGCTTTGCAGCTTCGGCACGTTTGGCAGCCTGCGAATGGATACGGTCAACTAATGCCTGATCCATATAGTTTAATACGGTAATACTCATTCATAACTCCTTTTCGTGTAAAACGCGACTAGAAAAAGTATAGCACATGTTTTTGCAATAGTGAAGTTTTTGTTGAAAATTGTCTTGATGTATCACAAAAATTGTTGTAGAGTACATAGTGCGATAAGCTAAAGTGATAAAGTGCAGGGGATAGATAAAAGAAATGGATTGTGAAATAGAAAAAAACAAAATAAGTAAAAAATCCTCCTATGGAAAAGCATTTAAAGCCGCATTTCCATATACCATACCGGTCATGACAGGATATCTGTTTATCGGCATGGCTTTCGGAGTGATGATCCAGGAAAAAGGGTATAATTTTCTGTGGGCGATATTGATGAGCGTTCTTTGTTATGCAGGGAGCGGACAATATCTCGCCGTGAACTTTTTTGCACCGGGTGTGAGCCTTTTACAGGTGATCTTTATGGAGTTTATGTTAAATATCCGGCATATTTTTTATGGACTGTCGTTGTTAGAGCGTTTTGCAAAGATGGGAAAAAAACGTCTGTATATGATCTTTTCCCTGACAGATGAGACATATTCCTTATTTTTTGTAACGAAAGTGCCAAAGGATGTGGACGAAGGACAGTTCTTATTTGCGATCGCACTGTTAGACCAGCTTTACTGGATCGCAGGTTCGGCGATCGGAGCACTGCTTGGTTCGGTGCTTCCAATCGACACAACAGGCATTGATTTTGCGATGACGGCTTTGTTTGTTGTGATCATGGTGGAACAGTGGATGGAGTCAAAAAACCGTCCGAGTGTGCTGATCGGACTTGGATGCGGACTGATCTGCCTGCTGATCTTTGGGGCAGACAATTTTATCCTGCCGACCATGATCTGCATTATGTTAATTCTGCTTCCGTACAGAAAGTTTTTGGATAAAGAAACAGAACAGAAAAAGGAGGTAGAGCATCATGCCGGTTAGTGTGGCACGTTCACTTGTTATCATTGCAGCAGTTGCGGGAACGATCTTTTTTACAAGACTCTGCCCGTTTTTATTCTTTCCGCCGGGAAAACCGATCCCGCCTGTGATACAGTACCTTGGAAAGGTGCTGCCGCCCGCAGTGATAGGGATGCTGGTGATTTATTGTTTAAAGGCGGTAAGTATTACATCCTATCCATATGGGCTTCCAGAGTTTATATCCGTGGCAGTGGTGATACTGCTTCATGTCTGGAAACGAAACAACCTGCTTAGTATCGGCGTCGGCACAGTGCTTTATATGGTGCTGGTACAGGCTGTATTTTAAATATCTTGGAGGAAAAATTATGAAGAAGAAACCTTTTGTAACCAAAGAACAGCTCGAAGAGATCGTAAAAAAATATCCGACACCGTTTCATCTCTACGATGAGAAAGGAATCCGTGAAAATGCAAAGGCAGTCAAAGAGGCATTTTCCTGGAATCCGGGATTCCGTGAATATTTTGCGGTAAAGGCAACACCAAACCCATATATTCTTGATATCTTAAAAGAATATGACTGTGGCTGCGACTGTGCATCTTTAACAGAATTAATGCTGGCAGATTCTCAGGGTTTTGATGGAAAGCATATTATGTTTTCTTCAAATGATACACCGGCTGAGGAGTTCAAATTTGCAAATGAACTTGGTGCGATCATCAACTTAGATGACTTTACCCACATTGACTTCTTAGAGAAAACAATCGGAAAGATTCCGGAGACAATTAGCTGCCGTTATAATCCGGGCGGAGTCTTTAAGATGAGCAACGGGATCATGGACAATCCTGGTGATGCAAAATACGGATTCACCCATGAACAGATCATCGAGGGATTTAAAATTTTAAAAGAAAAAGGTGCAAAGCATTTTGGCGTGCATGCGTTTTTAGCAAGCAACACAGTGACAAACGAATATTATCCGAAACTGGCAAGACAGTTGTTTGAATTAGTTGTGGAACTGCGCGATAAGACCGGATGCGATATCCAGTTTATCAATCTTTCCGGCGGTGTTGGTGTACCTTATACTCCGGATCAGACTCCGAATGATATCCGTGTGATCGGTCAGGGCGTCAAAGAGGCTTTTGAGGAGATCTTAGTTCCGGCAGGACTTGGAAATATCTCTATCTATACAGAGATGGGTCGTTTCATGTTAGCACCTTACGGCTGCCTTGTGACGAAAGCAATCCATGAGAAACACACCTATAAAGAGTATATCGGTGTGGATGCCTGTGCGGTCAACCTGATGCGTCCAGCAATTTACGGGGCATATCATCATATTACCGTTATGGGAAAAGAGGACGAGCCATGTGACCACAAATATGATGTAACAGGTTCCCTCTGTGAGAACTGTGATAAATTTGCCATCGACCGTATGCTGCCGAAGATCGACATGGGAGATCTGCTTGTGATCCATGATGCCGGAGCACATGGTTTCTCCATGGGATATAACTATAACGGAAAACTTCGTTCTGCGGAGGTATTGTTAAAAGAAGATGGTTCTACCCAGTTAATCCGCCGTGCGGAGACACCGGATGATTACTTCAGAACTTTTGACTGTTTTGATATTTTAAAGGACATGAAGCATCCGGAAAGAAAATAGGACTGCATTCTGCAAAGGGAGTGTGTCATGTGTATTGATGAATTGAGGTTTGAAGATGCAAAAAATAAAGTGATCGGGGTAAACAGGGAACGTCAGGGAATCGGGACGCTTTCCGAGAAAACGGTACATGCTGTTTTGAAAAATTATTATGCACCGGATACGGACATGCATGAGATTCCGATCGAAAATTTTGTGGCAGATATTTTTACAGGAACCGAGATCATTGAGATACAGACGCGCTCCTTTAATGTTATGCGAAGAAAACTTGATGCATTTCTAAAAAGCTATCCGGTGACGATCGTTTATCCGATCCCTCATATCAAATGGCTTTCCTGGATCGACGAGGAGAGCGGGGAAATGTCACCAAAGCGAAAGTCGCCGAAAAAAGGTAATCCTTATCTGGCATTTAAAGAGTTATATAAAATCCGTCCTTTTTTAAAAGATGAAAATCTGAGATTTCGCTTTGCCCTGATCGATATGGAAGAATACCGTCTGCTAAACGGCTGGAGTAAAGATAAAAAGAAAGGCAGTGAGCGCTATGACCGTATTCCGGTGCAGTTTGTGGAAGAGGTATGCATCGAGAGAAGGGAAGATTATATGCAGTTTATCCCGTTTGATCTGCCAGAGCCTTTTACTACGAAAGATTTTTCAAAATATGCGAAAATACCTGTGTCGCTGGCGCAGACAGTACTTCTGATACTGACAGATTTAAAGATTGTAGACAGAGTTGGAAAGCAGGGAAACAGTTACCTATATGAGGTCTGTGAGGTATAAAAAAGGGGACCTGAATTTTCAAGTCCCCATCTTAATAATTGCTCACGATCAATCCGCGCCGGAAAACAGAATCCATATGATCGAGTGTATGTCTTGCCTGTGAATAACGGTTGCGGTTGGTATTGATCACATAAAACTGGTGTGCGCCACGGTATTTTTCACGTAAAAAAAATGGAATCTTAATAAAACTTCTTGTAAAAGGGATCTGGTTTTCAATCAGTAACTGTGCTGCCTGATTACTGATCCTTTCATTGGTTGTGCGGCATAATTCCACGTCTTTATCAAGTTGTTTTGTATCTTTTCCTAATACAAGTGTCTTTCCCATTATTTCAGCCCCTTTTTCAAAAAACTATCATATGTGATAACTTTTGTCAAACATGCTTTTATTTTTGCAGAAATTGTGGTATGTTATTAAGGTTAGACGGAAAAGTTTGTCTTAAAGGATTAGAAAGGTAATTTAATTATGAAGAAAAAAGTAGTAGTAGTAATGCTTTGTGCGATGATGGCAGTCACTGCATTAGGATGTGGCAATAAGAAAAATAATGCCATAGAGGGTACGGAGGCTGCAGAGGCAGTAAATAGTACAGAAAATGCAGAGAGCACATCTGCTGTGGAATATGAGAGTCTTTCTTATGATCTGAATCCTTCCGATTATGTGACACTCTGCGATTACAGCAAGGTGCCGGTTACGATCACCGGTGATTATGATGTGGACGATCAGGATGCAAAAGATTATTTTGAGCAGATGTTCTCTTATTATGGACCGTTCTATGTTGCAGATGATACCAAAACCACGGTTGGTGAGGGTGACATCGTAAATGTGGACTATGTTGGAAAATTAGACGGAGAGGCATTCGATAATGGAAGTGCCGAGGATCAGAATATCGATGTGGACAATAACTGTTCCGCAGGAAGCCAGTCAAGCTCCTTTATTGATGGCTTTACAGATGATTTAAAAGGTGCATCGGTCGGCGATGTCATTGACAGCGATGTGACATTCCCGGATAATTACGGTAATGCAGATCTTGCCGGAAAGCAGGTTGTATTTACATTTACAGTCAATTCCATCCAGAAAGAGATGACACTTGATGATGTGGATGACGAGTTCGCACAGAAACAGTTCCAGGCTGATACTGTAGATGATATGTATGCACAGATCAAAACTTTTCTTGAGAACACTGCAAGCAGCAACAAGGACAGTGACACTTATGCAGCAGTGCAGCAGTATCTGTTAGATAACTGTAAAGTAGACATTCCGGAGGATTATCTGACAGCCCGTGTCAATGATTATGAGAAACAGTTTGTACAGAACAACTGTGACGGGGATGATTCCAAACTGGAAGATTATGTCAGCAAACAGTATAATATGACACTTGATGAGGTACGCCAGGAATGGAGATCCGGCATGGAGAAAAATATTTCCATGGAGTTCATCACAGGTGCGATCGCAGAAAAAGAAGGAACAGAGCTTGATGAAGACGGATTTTCTTCCTATGTGCAGACACTGATGAGCAGTAACAATTTTTCATCAGAAGAAGATTTATATAAGAACTATGGTTATGGCGATGCAGCGTATGGCGAGAAGTATTTAAGACAGATCTATGTGGATAATCTTGCATTACAGTCTGTCAAGGATAACGCAGAAGTAACTGTGGAGGCTCCGGCAGAGACAGAGAGCACAGAAAGTGCAGAGCCACAGGAAGCTGTTGATGCAACAGAGACAGAAGCAGCAAATTAATCAAATAAATATCCCAAAAGAAGACCAAAGAGATGGGGATTGGAGGATTCAATTATGGATATGGTAAATGTAAGGGATTTATTCCGCAAACAGGAAGAATATGTGGATCAGACCGTGACGATCGGTGGATGGGTGCGAAGCATCCGTAATTCCAAAAATTTTGGATTTATCGTGGTAAACGACGGAACATTTTTTGAACCGGTTCAGGTCGTGTATTCAGATGTTCTGGAAAACTTTGACGACGTTGAAAAATTAAACGTTGGTGCAGCGATCATTGTGACAGGTAAACTCGTTGCAACACCGGGAACCAAGCAGCCGTTTGAGATCCAGGCAGAGAAGATTGACATCGAGGGTGTTTCCACACCGGATTACCCGCTGCAGAAAAAGAAACACAGTTTTGAATATTTAAGAACGATCTCTCATTTAAGACCGAGAACAAATACATTTGAAGCGGTTTTCCGTGTACGTTCCCTGATCGCTTATGCGATCCATAAGTTTTTCCAGGAGAGAGACTTCGTATATGTACACACACCACTGATCACAGGCAGTGATTGTGAGGGTGCAGGAGAGATGTTCCAGGTGACAACACTTGATATGAACAATCTTCCGAAAAATCCGGATGGAACCGTGGATTATTCCAAGGATTTCTTTAATAAGCCGACCAACCTTACCGTAAGCGGACAGTTAAACGGTGAGACTTATGCGATGGCATTTAAGAACATCTACACATTCGGACCGACGTTCCGTGCAGAAAATTCCAATACGACCAGACATGCAGCAGAGTTCTGGATGATCGAGCCGGAAATCGCATTTGCAGATCTTGAGGATGACATGATCTTAGCAGAGAGCATGTTAAAATACATCATCAACTATGTACTTGAGAACGCACCGGAAGAGATGGCATTCTTTAATAATTTTATTGATAAGGGACTCTTAGAGCGCTTACAGCATGTAGCAAATTCTGATTTCGCCCGCGTGACATATACAGAGGCTGTTGAAATCTTAGAGAAGCACAATGACAAGTTCGAGTACAAAGTATCATGGGGAACAGACCTTCAGACAGAGCATGAGCGTTATCTGACAGAAGAGATCTTCAAACGTCCGGTATTCGTAACGGATTATCCGAAGGAGATCAAGGCATTCTACATGAAGATGAACGATGATGGAAAGACAGTTGCAGCAGTAGACTGTTTAGTACCTGGCATCGGTGAGATCATCGGAGGAAGCCAGAGAGAGGATGATTACGACAAACTTCTTGCAAGAATCAATGAACTCGGCTTAAAAGAAGAAGATTATCAGTTTTATCTGGATCTCCGCAAATATGGTTCTGCAAGACATGCAGGATTCGGACTCGGTTTCGAGCGCTGCGTTATGTATTTGACAGGAATGTCTAACATCCGTGATGTTATTCCGTTCCCAAGAACCGTAAACAACTGCGAATTATAAAAAAGAATAGATTTACAGAGGACTGCCGCCCGGATGAATAAGATTCTGCGGGCGGCAGTTTTTTGATATCCGAATTTTCATAGGAAAATGCGTTCTGCAAATTTGTGTAAACCTTCCAAAAACCTGCAAAAATTGAGAAAAAATGTAGCATAAATATAATTGACATAATGTATAATAAGTAGTAGTATCAAAATACAAAAGATATAGTAATAAATACTACATGTAAAAATAATAAATACTATTTTGCTAAAAGGAGGTCATATTATGTTACAGATAGGGATTCGTGAACCGGGAAGCGCCATTACACATTTTATAGCTATGATGATGGCAATATTTGCCACATCGCCGTTGTTAGTCAAGGCTGCGCTGAATGGAAATCATACAACGATTCTGGCAATGGCCGTGTTTATGGGAAGCATGGTGCTGCTTTATGGTGCAAGTACGGTGTACCATTCGCTTGTTGTCCGGGATAAAATTTTAAAGATATTCCGTAAACTCGACCATATGATGATATTTGTCCTGATTGCCGGATCTTATACGCCGGTATGTCTGATAGTACTTGGCGGGAAGTCGGGTTATACGCTGCTTGCGGCAGTGTGGGGCATTGCGGCGGCAGGAATGCTGATAAAAGTGCTCTGGATCAACTGCCCGAAGTGGTTTTCATCCGTGATCTATATCGCAATGGGATGGGTGTGTCTGTTTGTATTCCGGGAACTGTTAGCCACTCTTTCCCAGGCAGCATTTTTGTGGCTGCTTGCAGGCGGTCTGATCTATACTGTCGGCGGTGTGATCTATGCATTAAAACTGCCGGTGTTCAACGCGAAGCACAGTCAGTTTGGCTCCCATGAAGTATTTCATCTGTTTGTCATGGCTGGAAGCATCTGCCATTTTGTATTCATGTATCAGTATGTAGCGTGAAAAATAAAACGATTGCCGGATAGATTTTATGGAAAAGTTAGGTTATAATGTAACAGCAATGAAAAATGAGCAGTGACAGGCAGATGAGAAATGAAATGCCTGTATGAAGAGGAGACAGATATGAGATATACGTTGGAAAATGAAAATTTAAAAGTGGAGATTGACTCATTTGGAGCAGAGATCAAATCTGTAAAAAGAAAATCAGATAACTTTGAATATATGTGGTGTGGTGATAAAAAGTACTGGGGCAGAACATCCCCTGTATTATTTCCGTTTGTCGGTGCGCCGAAAAACAAAGAATACCGTTATGACGGAAAAACTTATACGATGGGACAGCACGGATTTGCAAGAGATATGGAGTTTACATTAGAGGCACAGACGGAAGAGAACATCTCATTTGTACTGACCGATACTGCGGAAACCTGTGAAAAATATCCATTTCATTTTGCACTGCACATTGGTTATGAATTGTGCAAAAACGAGGTGAAAGTAAACTGGACTGTGGAAAACACCGACACAAAAGAATTATATTTTTCCATCGGTGCACATCCGGCATTCAACTGCCCGGTTCACGGGGAAGCAAATAAAACCGGATATGGACTGAAATTTGGCGGGCTTACGGATACGATCCATCATCATGGAAATACACCGGATGGCATGGCTGTGATGGAAGATGAAATTTTACCATTAAAAGATGGCTGCGTGACATTTACAGAAGGATTTTTTGATAAATGCACCTACATGGCAGAGGGAAAACAGACGAAAGAAGTTTCCTTACTTGATCGTGACGGAGCACCATATGTAACTGTAAAATTTGACACACCATTATTTGCAGTATGGTCGCCGGAAGGAAAAAATGCTCCGTTTGTCTGCATTGAACCGTGGTACGGAAGATGCGATGCCACAGATTTTACCGGTACATTACAGGAGCGCGACTACGAAAACATGCTGCCGCAGGGCGGAACATTCAAAGCAGCATACAGCATCTTATATTTATAAGATAACAAAAGGTATAAACTAAAAAACGCAAAAGCATGCAAACTCTGCATAGCTTTTGTGTTTTTTTCATATAGTGAAACAGAATCTAAAATCTATGGAGTGGACAATGAATATACAGTCAAAAATGAAAACAAGAGATGCAAAGAACAATCCGGTCGCCGCGGCAGTGGTGTCTGTACTTGTCATGTTCCTGTTAAGCTGCCTGTTCCTGCTGCTTTTAGCAGCACTATTGTATAAGTTTGATCTGAGTGAAGCGGCAGTGAAAGTTGGAATCGTTGTCATCTATATTGTTTCCGGTGCGATCGGTGGATTTTTAATGGGAAAAATTATGAAAACACAGAAATTTTTATGGGGATTTGCGGCAGGTACCATTTATTTTTGCATTTTATTTCTGATATCGGTGCTGGTTAAACAGGGAATATCCATGGAGATTCCCAAGGTGGCAACAACATTTATACTCTGTGCAGCATCCGGTATGGCGGGGGGCATGGTCAGCTAAAATTTACTGTTCACTCGCAAGCTTGACACTTGCTGTCAAGCTGTGCGCCAAAGACTATAATATGCCAGATTACAGCCCCATGCATCGAAGATGCATTTAAAATGGGCTGTAATCGTTACTGCTCACACAGTATGTGTGAACAGTAACAGCTAAATATCTGCCAAGGTCATCAGATATACACAGAGTACTTGCGCTGGATATTGGGAGCGTGATATACTCATAGAAAAGCGTGTATGAGCAGGGAATATCAATGATTCATGCAAAAAATACACACGAGGAGGAAAAGATGGAAAGTCAAAAGAGACAGGGAGCAGAGTACGAATTTTATGGAAAACTCCCGCTGAAAAAGGCAATCCCGCTGGGATTACAGCATGTGCTGGCAATGTTTGTGGGAAACCTGACACCGATCCTGATCATCTCAGGGGCATGTGGTATTGCAGGTGAGGAGTTCGGCAGTCTGCAGGTCGATCTGCTGCAGAATGCGATGCTGATCGCCGGGATCGTGACACTGATCCAGTTATTTGCGATCGGACCGGTTGGTGGAAAGGTACCGATCATCATGGGAACGAGTTCCGGATTTATCGGTGTGTTTAACAGTGTGGTTCAGGTAATGGGAGGAGGAATCCTTGCATATGGAGCCATTATGTGTGCATCCGTCATTGGTGGTCTGTTTGAGGGAATCCTTGGATTTCTGTTAAAGCCGCTCCGCAGATTTTTCCCTGCGGTTGTAACGGGAACCGTTGTACTGTCGATCGGATTGTCACTGATCGCGGTCGGCGTCAATTCTTTTGGCGGCGGCAATACGGCAAACGACTTTGGTTCAGTAGAAAATTTACTGCTCGGAGCAGCTGTTTTACTGATCATTGTAGCAGTGAAACACTGGATGAAAGGTATGGCGAGTGCATCATCGATCCTGATCGGTATTGTGGCAGGCTATATCATTGCTGCGATCATGGGACTGGTACTGCCGACAACAGCAGTCAATGCGGATGGTGTGGAATACACAAAAGCCTGGGTGTTAAACTGGGATAAGGTTGCAAATGCAGCCTGGTTTTCCGTTCCGAAATTAATGCCGGTCAAACTGGTATTTGACTGGAGAGCAATCATTCCGGTTCTGATCATGTTTGTTGTTACCGCGGTTGAAACAGTCGGAGATATCTCCGGTGTTATGGAAGGTGGAATGGGCAGAGAAGCTACCGACAAAGAACTTTCCGGCGGTGTCATCTGTGATGGAATTGGTTCTTCGCTTGCAGCACTTTTTGGTGTTCTGCCGAATACTTCTTTCAGTCAGAATGTAGGACTTGTCACAATGACGAAAATCGTAAACCGTATGGCGCTTGCATCCGGAGCCGTATTCCTGATTTTATGTGGTTTATTCCCGAAACTTGCAGCACTGATTTCAATCATGCCGCAGAGTGTACTTGGAGGAGCTGCCGTTATGATGTTTTCATCCATCGTGATCAGCGGAATCCAGCTTATTACCAAAGAACCGATGACGATGCGCAATATCACGATCGTCTCCGTCGCATTGGGACTTGGCTATGGAATCGGATCCAGCAGCGGCATCCTTGCACATCTGCCGCAGGGCATCCAGCTGATCTTTGGCGGTTCCGGTATTGTTCCGGCAGCCATTGTGGCGATCATCTTTAATATTATCCTGCCGAAGGATGCGGAATAAAAAAAACTTCCCATATGAAAAAAGTTATGTTATACTGTATAAGTTAACAGAACTCCGCGCGAAAGCGAATAAATACATAGTATTACGGGGAGCGGGCAAATGGCGTATCCCATGTGTGCGGAAATTACAAAAAAGGAGAGAAGCATCATGAAACATGTAAAGACATTAAATACCAAGAGATTACAGAACACAATCAAAAAAGGCGGCTGCGGCGAGTGCCAGACATCCTGCCAGTCTGCATGCAAAACATCCTGTACAGTAGGAAACCAGAGCTGCGAGCACAAATAAGATTTGAGCTGGTACGGCCGGGCATGCATAGCATGGTAAAAATTGTGCATATGAGTGCCGGATATGCCATTATGGCATCATACAAAATGACTGTGTGATACAACGATGAAAATCATACGGTCGGATATAAGTGAAATCTGCAAACGACCGTTCGCATAGCGTGCGGTCATTTGTACGTTTTATCGGCAACATTAAAATGCCGTAATACTTGAAAAAAATATATTGATTTGCAGAAAATTTTAAATGTTTTGCTGTAAAATCAGATAGAAAGAGAGGAAATATTATAGTGGTTCATCAGTATAAGAACAACGGCTATGATATTGTTTTAGATGTAAACAGCGGAGCGATTCATGTGGTGGATGACGTGACTTATGATGTCATTGAGATGATCGATCAGAGCCAGCCGGAATCGTATGCAAGGGATGAGATCGTATCTGCACTGTCCGGAAAATACGGCAAAGAGGAAGTGGAGGAAGCAATCGATGAAGTCCAGACATTGATCGATGAGGAGTCACTTTTTACAAAGGACACTTACGAAAACTATATCATGGATTTCAAAAAACGCCCGACGGTTGTCAAGGCACTCTGCCTGCATATTGCACATGACTGCAACCTGGCATGTCAGTACTGCTTTGCTGAGGAGGGAGAGTACCATGGAAGAAGGGCACTGATGTCCTTTGAAGTTGGAAAGAAAGCACTGGATTTCTTAATTGCCAATTCAGGTAACAGACGAAATCTTGAGGTGGATTTCTTTGGCGGCGAGCCGCTTATGAACTGGCAGGTCGTAAAAGACTTAGTTGCCTACGGAAGAGAGCAGGAAAAGCTGCATGACAAGAATTTCCGTTTTACACTGACCACAAATGGTGTGCTTTTAAATGACGAGATCATGGAATTCTGTAATAAAGAGATGGCAAATGTGGTCTTAAGTATCGATGGAAGAAAGGAAGTTCATGATAAGATGCGTCCGTTCCGCAAAGGGGCAGGAAGTTATGATCTGATCGTTCCAAAGTTCCAGAAATTTGCAGAGAGCAGACATCAGGACAAATATTATGTGCGTGGTACATTCACACACTACAATCCTGATTTTGCAGCAGATGTACTTCATCTTGCGGATCTTGGTTTCAAACAGATCTCCGTGGAGCCGGTAGTTGCAGAACCGAGTGAACCGTATGCGATCACAGAGGAAGATCTTCCACAGCTGTTTGAGGAATATGACAAACTTGCAGCGGAGATGGTAAGACGTCACAAAGAGGGAGATGATTTTAATTTCTTCCATTTTATGATTGATCTTGAGGGCGGTCCATGTGTGGCAAAACGTCTGTCCGGCTGTGGTTCAGGAACCGAGTACCTTGCAGTGACACCATGGGGAGATTTTTATCCATGTCACCAGTTTGTCGGCAATGAAAAGTTTTTACTTGGCAATGTGGATGAAGGTATAAAAAATACAGAGATCCGTGATGAGTTTAAGTGCTGTAATGTCTATGCAAAAGAAAAATGCAGAAAATGTTTCGCAAGATTCTACTGCAGCGGCGGATGTGCAGCAAATGCGTATAATTTCAGCGGTGATATCTGCGGAGCATATGATATCGGATGTGAACTGCAGAAAAAACGTATTGAATGTGCGATCATGATTAAGGCTGCCGAAGCCGATTGTGAATAAAAAAGAAACAGGAAGGAAAAAGAAAATGAAAAAGAGTAAAGCAGCAGTCATATTAGTTGCGATTCTCGCTGCATTTGCGGGACTTGCCTATTATGCATCTATTATTCTTTCATCGACCGGTATTGGGGAGGAAATGAGTATTCCGCTTGGACTTGATCTATCCGGTGGTGTATCGATTACCTATCAGGTCATGGATGAAAATCCAAGCGCAGAAGATATGAGTGATACGATCTACAAACTCCAGAAGCGTGTGGAAAGTTACAGTACAGAGGCTTCTGTATATCAGGTCGGAGATGACCGTATTGCCGTTGAGATCCCTGGTGTTACAGATGCGAGCAAGATATTAGAGGAACTGGGTAATCCGGGTTCCTTAGAGTTCC
Source organism: Roseburia sp. OF03-24 (assembly GCF_003463035.1). Classification (NCBI taxonomy): domain Bacteria; kingdom Bacillati; phylum Bacillota; class Clostridia; order Lachnospirales; family Lachnospiraceae; genus Roseburia; species Roseburia sp. OF03-24. Next base: position 73,569 of record NZ_QSCK01000016.1, read on the forward strand.
AGCTTTCTGATGGTACTGTATTTATGACAGGTGATCAGGTAGCAGATGCACAGGCTGCAACAACCACAGACCAGTATGGTAACAAACAGTACGTTGTACAGCTTACCCTGACGGATGAGGGTGCAAAGACTTTCGGAGATGTTACATCTGAAAATGTCGGAAAAGCACTTCCAATCGTATATGATGGAGAAATCATCAGTTATCCTACCGTACAGGAGGCAATTACCGGAGGTACAGCACAGATTTCCGGTCAGAGTACTTTTGAAGAGGCACAGACTTTAGCAACACAGATCCGTATCGGTTCTCTTTCCCTGCAGTTATCAGAGTTAGAGTCCAGCGTGGTAGGGGCACAGCTTGGAAGCCAGGCAATCTCCTCCAGTTTAAAAGCGGCAGCGATCGGTCTTGTGATCGTTATGATCTTTATGATCATCGTATATGCAGTTCCGGGTGTTGCAGCAACTTTAGCACTTGCGATCTATACAGCACTTGTGATCGCAACCTTATACTTATTTGAAATCACATTAACATTACCTGGTATTGCCGGTATCATCTTAAGTATCGGTATGGCGGTAGATGCCAACGTTATCATCTTCGCACGTATCCGTGAGGAGATCGCAACAGGTAAGTCTGTTATTACTGCAATGAAAACCGGTTTCCATAAGGCAATGTCCGCAATCTTAGATGGTAACATCACAACCTTGATCGCAGCTGTCGTATTGATGTCATTAGGTTCCGGTACTGTAAAAGGATTTGCTTATACACTTATGATCGGTATTATCCTTTCCATGTTTACAGCACTTGTTGTGACAAGATGGATTCTTTATGCTTTCTACTGGTTAGGACTTAGAGATGAGAAATTCTACGGACGTGCCAAAGAGAGAAAGACTATTAATTTCCTGCAGAAGAGATATGTGTTCTTTGGAATCTCTCTTGCGATTATTGCTGCCGGATTCATTGGTATGGGAGTACATAAAGCATCCGGTCAGAATTCCTTAAATTATGGACTTGATTTCATGGGAGGAACTTCCACTACTGCTGATTTTGGTAAAGAATATACCATTGAGGACATTGAGAAAGACATTATCCCGGCTGTAAAAGAAGTGACCGGAGACAGCAATATCCAGGCAAACAAAGTGGAGGGAACAACACAGATCACGATCAAGACAAGAACTTTGTCTAAGGAAGAACGTGATACATTGAACCAGACACTTGCAGACAATTTTGATGTGGATGAATCTACGATCACATTCCAGAGTATCAGTTCCACAGTCAGTGGCGAGATGCGTGCGGATGCATTTAAAGCGGTGATCATTTCAACAATCTGCATGTTGATCTATATCTGGTTCCGTTTCAAAGATATCCGTTTTGGTGCAAGTGCGATCATTGCCCTGGTTCATGACGTTTTAGTCGTACTTACCGTATATGCCCTGATGCGTATTTCTGTCGGAAATACCTTTATCGCATGTATGCTGACGATCATTGGTTATTCCGTCAACGATACGATCGTTATCTTTGACCGTATCCGTGAGAACCTTGCAGCAAAACATGGCAAGCAGACGAAAGAGTCTCTGATGGAAATTGCAAACCGAAGCCTGACACAGACGTTGTCACGAAGCATCAATACTTCCTGGACGACTTTTGTTATGGTGTTTATGCTGTTCATCCTCGGTGTGACCAGCATCCGTGAATTTGCACTTCCTCTGATGGCAGGTCTTATCTGCGGTGCTTATTCATCTATCTGTATTGCAACAGAGTTGTGGTATGTGATGAAGATTCATGTAGGTAAAAATAAGGTAACAGAATAAAAATTGTTATTATGAATGAAAGCCCCGGTAGTTTTGCCGGGGTTTTTTTGTGAGAGGAGAAAATCATGGATACAATCACAGCTTATCTGGTATTTTTAAATCTGGCTGGATTCCTTATCATGGGAGATGATAAAAGACGTGCGAGAATGCACCGGTGGCGTATTTCAGAGAGAATGCTTTTTCTGGTCAGCATTTTAGGAGGCAGTATCGGAACATGGGCTGGAATGTATGTGTTCCACCATAAGACGAGACACTGGTATTTTGTCATAGGAATGCCGTTGATCCTGGCTTTGCAGATCGTGGCAGCAATCCTGCTTTATCGACAGGGCTTATATCATTTATAATTATTTGATATAACTGCTATGGTATTTGGAATTGCCAAAAAAAGGGAAGTCATATATAATGATAAACAGAAATAAAAGACAAGTGTTTTTGGTAGAAAGACACATTGATCAAACAGCAAAGGAAGGGAGTATTACCAATTATGTATACACTGGAAGATATTCAGGCAGTTGATATGGAAGTGGCAAATGCCATTACCGATGAATTTGAGCGTCAGAACAGCCATATTGAGCTGATCGCATCTGAGAACTGGGTGAGCAAGGCAGTAATGTCAGCAATGGGAAGCGTTCTTACGAATAAATATGCAGAGGGTTATCCGGGAAAAAGATATTACGGTGGATGCGAATGTGTGGATGTAGTGGAGGAGCTTGCAAGAGAGCGTGCGAAAGAGCTTTTTGGATGTGAGTATGCCAATGTACAGCCTCATTCCGGCGCACAGGCAAATATGGCAGTCCAGTTTGCCATCTTAAAACCGGGTGATACAGTGATGGGAATGAATTTAGACCATGGCGGACATTTGACACACGGAAGCCCAGTGAACTTTTCCGGTACGTATTTCCATATTGTACCTTACGGTGTCAATGATGAGGGATTTATCGATTATGATAAAGTAGAAGAGATCGCAATGGAGTGCAAGCCGAAGATGATCATCGCAGGTGCAAGTGCTTATGCGAGAACCATCGACTTTAAGAGATTCCGTGAGATCGCAGATGCATGCGGAGCAGTTCTGATGGTCGATATGGCACATATCGCAGGACTTGTCGCTGCAGGACTTCATCCAAGCCCAATACCGTATGCGCATGTTGTTACGACTACAACTCATAAGACACTGCGTGGACCGCGTGGAGGTATGATCTTATCCAGTCAGGAGATTGCGGACAAATATAACTTTAATAAAGCTATTTTCCCTGGAATCCAGGGCGGACCTTTGATGCATGTGATTGCTGCGAAGGCAGTCTGCTTTAAAGAGGCACTTCAGCCGGAGTTTAAAGTATACCAGCAGAATATCATTGACAATGCACAGGCACTCTGCAAGGGACTGTTAAGCCGTGATATTAAAATCGTATCCGGCGGTACAGACAATCACCTGATGCTTGTTGATCTGACAAATTATGATCAGACCGGAAAGGCAGTGGAGAAACTTCTCGATTCTGTCAATATCACCTGCAACAAGAATACGATCCCGAACGATCCGAAATCCCCGTTCGTAACAAGCGGTGTACGTCTTGGAACACCGGCAGTTACTTCCCGTGGACTAAACACAGAGGATATGGATCAGATTGCAGAGGCAATCGCCATGATGATCAAGGAGGGTGAACCGGCAGCTGATAAAGCGCGTGCAATCGTAAAATCCCTGACAGAGAAATATCCGTTAGAGAGATAGAAAAGAATACAAACAATATTCTGATATGATAGAACAAAAAGCGAGGAAACCAGTTTTTGATGGTTTTCTCGCTTTTTGGTGTAATAATAAGTATATATCTGTAAAGAATACAGCCTTCTATTTTACATCATCTGCAACACGGAAGAGTGTATAGCTTATGGTTCGGATCTGTTTTTTCTTGTCCTGGTAAGTAATTGTTACAGTCGTTGGCGCAAGCAGGCTTGTATACATATTATGTGATTCATAATTATAATCAGGAGAGTATGTAGATTCATATACATAGCTGTATCCGGAATAGCTTGCATAACGTCCTAATTTAATAGCTTTTCCATTTGCGGTTTTTGTGGTTTTCTCTGTATTTGAGATGGATTTACTGGTAGAAGTTGAATAGGTTACTGTTGGTTTACTGTAAGTTCTGTATTCAATTTTCTTTAATTTATATCCTTTGTTCATTTTTACATTGATCTTGACAGAATCTTTGGTGTAAAGAGTCGAATAATCATAATATTTCCCATCGAAAGTTAAACTCTTGAAAGGATAATTGTTGGAAGAGACTGCGCTTAGTACCCTTACCTTTACAGAGAGTGATTTTACTTTTTTGTTTTTGGCATTGTATACATCAAAAGTAACTTTGTAATTACCGGTTTTCTTTGCATAGACACCGATATAGCCAGTGTTCTGAGTGGTATTCAGATTCAGGCTTGTTAATTTTGCTTTCAGATTTTTACTGTTTGTTTTTATATTTTTAATGTTTTTTCCGTATGTTCCAAGATTTACACTAATGGCATAATCATTGACATCAGGGTAGCTTGGATAATAGTAAACATCGACATTTTTTGACACACTTGGTGTGGTTGCAGCGGATACCGGAGTGGAAGGGATCATGAATAATCCGACACACAGGCAAAGTGTAAGAATGGTGCAGACAATCTGTTTCATTGATTTCATATTAAATATTCCTCCTGTTGGATTATTTTGCAAGACGCCTGATTATATAAACAAGCTGACATTTCTGTTTTGTATATTTGTCAACATAAGTGACGGTGATTGTGGTCCGGGCAGCAAGTGAAGTATAATAACTGGAACTGTCAGAGTAAGTATTACTGCTGATATAGGCATATTGACCAAGTTTTAATGTACTGTTGTTTTTGAAATTTTTAACAACTTCCTTACCTGACTTATCGTAGGTGGCAACGGTAATTTTTTTCAGCTTATACCCTTTGTTCATTCTGATGCTTAATTTGCCGGATGATTTGCCTGTAAGAGCACTGTTAATTTCTTTGTTTGCAAACTTGGCAGATTTAACCGGTGAGTCATTTTTTGCATATACGGTTACTTTACCGGAAGAAAGTTTTTTACCTGCTTTATCACAGATGTTGTAGGTTACTTTGTATGTACCTTCTTTCTTTGCATAAAGACCGATTTCTGCGTAAGGATTTGTATATTCGTCTGTGGAAGTGCTGGTATAGTAGCGGGTGTTTTTGGCAATCAGATTTTTGCTGTTTGTCTTGATATTTTTTACATAGCAGACTTTACCTTTTGGTAAATTGATATGGATATCTGAATTACTCTGTGATCTGCTGTATATACGCAGTACTTTGGTGGTTGGTGTGGTTGTGGTGGCTGCGGATACTGTTGACTGCGGCTGCAGTAAGAGCATTCCGGCGCAGAGACAGAAAGCTAAGAACAAGCTTGCTGTTCGTTTGAAAATTTTCATAAGTGAATCCTCCATTTTTATAAGTATTTTATAAATGTTACAAAAATATTATAATATGTAGAAAAATTTTATACAATCGTAAATTTAAGAAATAAATAAGAAAAATTACAGAAATATATCAGAGAATTTCAATATGCCAAAACTTGTATTTTATGTGATGTTATTTTATAATTGTATACAATAGATTGCATATTTTATAAGCCGGCTAAGGACAGACAAAATAGAAATTAAAACGGCATGCAGAGTATGCAGAAGCGAGGAATATATGAAGAAACAGAATAAAGGAGTTCCGACAAACCGTGATATCCGTTGGGACAGACTTGATAATACAGCACACCTTTTTCCGGTCATTGCCGGGGAGAGCATGAGCAATGTGTACAGGATCAGTGTTACACTGAAAGAGGAGATCAATCCGGAATTACTGCAGAGGGCACTTGATATGGTGCTTCCGAAGTTTGACGGGTTTAACTTAAGACTGCGGCAGGGGGTGTTCTGGTATTATTTTGAGGAAAACGGAAAAGCGGCGCCAAAGGTTCGCATGGAGAACAATTTTCCATGCAGATATATCCAGCAGAATAAAAACCGCAGTTATATGTTCCGTGTGACCTATTATAAATGCAGGATCAATCTGGAAGTATTCCATGTTTTGACGGATGGAATGGGAGGAATCAATTTCTTAAAAGAGCTGACTTACCAGTATCTGCGTCTGGCACATAAAGACCTGCAGGAAAAGCTGGGAGATTCATTAAGTGTTGATACGTCTTTGAACCGGGAAGACAGTTTCTTAAAAAATTACAAAAAAAGTTCCGCAAAAGGATACCAGACAAAAAAGGCATATCTGATCCGTGGAGAAAAGTTAAGACCAGGCGAGTTCGGCGTGATGCACGGTTATATGAAAATACCGGAGTTGAAAAGGGTCTGTCATGCGATGGGAATCAGTATCAACGAATATCTGGTAAGTGTGTACATCTGGAGCGTTTATACAGAATGTCTGCACGGCATGCCGTCAAAGTGTCCGATCCGTGTTGCGGTGCCGGTTAATCTGCGGCCGTATTTTAATTCTATTACCACGAAAAACTTTTTTGTCATGGTGTCCGCAGAATTTCATCCGACCAAAGAGACCTATACGTTTGCAGAGGTGGCTGAAATCGTGAAAGAAAGCCTGCGAAGCCAGATCAACCGGGAAAATCTTGAAAAGCTGTTTTCCTATAACGTTTCCAATGAAAAACTGCTGATTGCAAGAGTTGTGCCGCTTTTCCTGAAAAACCTTGCAATGAAGTATGTATATACAACTTCTGCACTTGCCAATACTGCGACGATCACAAATATCGGCAATATTTCCGTGGCAGAAGAGTACCGCCCTTATGTGGAAATGTTTCAGGCGTTTCTTGCAATGTCGAAAGGGCAGCATTTGAAAGGAACTATCTGCTCTTACGGAGATACACTTGTATTCAGTTTCAGTTATGATCTTGTGGATGCATCCGTGCAGCGTGGCTTTTTCCGGAAAATTGCTTCAGATGGGATTGCAGTAGAAATAAAGAGTAATGGAGTAAATTATGAGTAAATGCAGAAATTGTAATGTGGAGATATCAGATGAAACAGAGCGTTGTCCGCTCTGTGGGTCAGTGTTAGAGCATACAGGTGATGTGGAAAACATGTACCCGGATGTGAGAGTGCACACCAGAAAAATGACGCTGATAAGCAAGATTTATCTGTTTTGTGCACTTTTAGCTGAGGTGCTGCTTATTTATATCAATATAGTTACCGAGTCCCAAATAGCGTGGAGTGCCATTGCAGGACTGGCATTTTTCTACGGATATATGCTGATCCGCTTTGCAATCCTTGGAAAAACAGGTTACCGTGCCAAGATCACGGTACTTACGCTGATGGCGATTTTGGTCGTGATCGCGATTGATTTTGTGGTCGGATACCGTGGCTGGTCTGTCAACTATGCGATACCGGCAGCAATCATTCTGGTCGATATGGGTATTATCATATGTATGATCGTAAACCGCAGAAACTGGCAGAGCTATATGATGTGGCAGATTTTTATGATCTTATGCAGCATTGTTCCGGTAATACTGATTTTTACCGGTATCGTGACGGCACAGCTTTTTGCACTGATCGCATTTGCGTTTTCCCTGTTTCTGTTTCTTGGAACACTGATCATCGGAGACCGCAGAGCAAGAGTGGAGTTAAAGCGAAGATTTCACATTCGCTGATACATTAGAATAAAAAGAGCAAACATCAGCAGAACAGGAGCAATCGGATGAGAGAAAACGAAGCGAGCATCAGGGGAAAAGTCATGAGGGACCTGATCGCCCATGTGACAAATGATCACCTGATTGGGAAGAAGATAAAAAACGGAGAATTAAGAAAAAAGATCGGAGATTCTGAACCGCCATGGAAATGCCCGGACTGTTTTTCCTTAGAAGTGATCGGAATGGACAACTTTTCCATGGAATATTTGCAGTCAAAAGAAAATCCAAATATAGAAAAGGTCATTTTACAGCTTCATGGAGGGGGATATGTTGGAGCAATGCGGAATGCATACCGCATGTTCGCAGGACTATACTGCGAAGTCAGTCATGGAATGAGCGTGCTGACCCCTGATTACCGTGTGGCACCGGAGCATCCGTATCCGGCAGCTTTAGAGGATGCCTATGCAGCATATTGTTATCTGTTGGAGCAGGGGTGGTTTTCTGAGCAGATCATCATCGCGGGCGATTCTGCAGGGGGTGGTCTTGCAATGGCGTTATGTCATTATTTAAAAGATAAGGGAAAACAGCTTCCATGCGGGATCGTAGCGATGTCACCCTGGACAGATCTTGCTGCGCGTGGAGAGTCTTATGAGACAAACTATGAGAAGGATCCTCTGTTTGGAAAAACAAGGGACAGCCTTATCTATAATAAGGATTATATCGGAGACAACGATCCGTTAAATGCTTATATTTCACCTTTGTATGGAGATTTCAGGGGATTTCCGCCGATGCTGATACAGGTCGGCTCTTATGAAATGCTGCTCTCGGATTCTGTGGATGTGGCTGCAAAAGCAAGAGAGCAGGGAGTTAAAGTAAGGATCAGTATTTATGATGGGATGTTCCACATCTTTCAGATGGCAGCAAAAATGCTGCCGGAATCTAAAAGAGCGTGGGTTGAGATCGGTAAATTTATTGATGTTTTGCTAAATGACTGACATCCATATAAACCGGGATACCATTTTCATATTTTACCGGAACTTCACCGAGTACGAGTGGGGCAAGGTAATCAATAAGCGGCTGCGCAACATCATTGCCGGCATCATTGATCCATTCTCTCGGAATTGATTTTGCTTCGTTTGCAATGTGTCGGATCTCGGCATGCTCATATGCGATCTCATATGGGGCATCGGAGATACGGCGCATTGTTACCATGGAAGCGGTAACCGCTTCTTCGGAAAGTGCAACAGCTTTTCTGCCGAGAGCAAATGCCTCATCAAGATCAGTCTTTGAAGCGAGATGTGCTGCGCAGCGCTGTAATACGTTGACTTCTACGGAACGGACTTTGACACCAAGTTTTTCCTTGACTAAAAATTCAAGCGTTTTTCCGGCGCCGCTTAACTGGCTGTGCCCGAACGTGTCAACAGAACTCTCAGAAGCACTGATATAGTTGCCGGAAGCATCACGGATACCTTCGGATACGGCAACGATCACGTTGTTACGCTCAAAAAGCATACGCTTTACATCCAGTAAAAAATCTTCTTTATCAAATGGAACCTCCGGGAGATAAATCAGATGAGGTGCTGTATTATAACCGTTTCTTGCGAGTGCAGATGCAGCAGTCAGCCATCCGGCATCACGTCCCATGATCTCGACGATCGTCACACTCTTGACTGCATAGATAAATGTGTCATGTGCGATCTCTAAAAGAGAAGATGCGATATATTTTGCAGCAGAACCAAATCCAGGTGTATGGTCTGTTTCGCAGAGATCATTGTCAATGGTCTTTGGAATACCGACAATACGCACCGGACTGCCGATTTTTTTGCCATATTCGGAGAGCTTTAAGACGGTGTCCATGGAATCATTGCCGCCAATATAAAAGAATGCATCAATATGGTAAGTTTCAAACTGTTTGAAAATGAATACATAGGAAGAATCATCATCTAAATAATTCGGCAGTTTGTAACGGCAGGAGCCAAGATACATTGCCGGAGTGACTTTTAAGCGGTCGAGATATTCCGGATTCTGCTGCATTAATTCAGAAAGATTCATCAAATCATTGTTTAAAATACCTGTGATTCCGTTTAAGGAACCATAAACCGTGTCATACATATCAGAACGCATCACACCGTCGATCACACCGGCAAGGCTGGCATTGATCGCAACGGTAGGACCGCCTGACTGTGCTACCATACAGTTTTTTGGACTCATAAGAAAAACTCCTTTGTGTTTGATCTTCTTTTTGCAATGTCTATCATACAAAAAAAGACACGGTTACGCAATCATTAATTTAAATAGAAAGAGTGATGTTATACCATGAAAATATGTACATTGTGTCCTAGAATGTGTGCTGTAAACAGAGAAGCGAAAGAACGCGGGATCTGTGGACAGACAGATGAGATCAAGGTGGCACGTGCCGCACTGCATTTTTGGGAAGAACCATGTATATCGGGTGAAAAAGGTTCCGGGGCGGTCTTTTTTTCGGGCTGCGCGCTGCACTGTGTATTCTGCCAGAATGAAAATATTGCAAATGGTACGGCGGGGAAAGTCATAAGTACCGCACGTCTGTGTGAAATTTTTCTGGAACTTCAGGAGAAAGGCGCAAATAATATTAATCTTGTAACACCGGGACAGTTTGCACCACAGATCATAAAAGCAGTGGAGCTTGCCAGAGACCAGAATTTAACAATTCCGATAGTTTATAACACAAGCAGTTATGAAAATGTGGATACGATCCGTTCTCTGGAGGGAATTGTGGATATCTATCTTCCGGATTTTAAGTATCAGGATGCCGCTTTAAGTGCAAAATATTCCCATGCACCGGATTATCCTTCTGTGGCAAAGGAGGCGATAAAGGAGATGGTGCGTCAGACGGGAGAAGCTGTTTTTGAAAATGGGGAAGATTCTCTGATGAAGCGGGGGACGATCGTGCGTCATCTGATTCTGCCGGGATGTACGAAAGATTCCAAAGCAGTTTTATCATATCTGCATGAAACTTATGGCAATGAAATATATATCAGTATCATGCATCAGTTCACGCCGCTTTCCAATGTAAAAAAATATCCGGAATTAAACCGAAGGATTACGGAACGTGAATATAATGAAGTTGTCGATTTTGCGATTGATATAGGAATAGAAAATGGTTTTATCCAGGATGGAGAGACAGCTGAGGAAAGTTTTATTCCTGAATTTGACAATGAAGGAGTTTGAGGTTGACGCTTTTTCGAATATCTCATATAATTCCATAGTGATGATGGTAATAAAGGGAGTGTGAAGCAAATGAAGAGAAAAATAGCAATTATCGCTGCACTTTTCTGCATTGGCTGCATTGTGGCAGAGCCTGCGACAGATATAAAAGCTGCCGGGATTCAGGTGGCTGCTGCACAGACAACACTTTCCGCGGATAATTCGCTGGAAGTTTTATCACTTTCTGCGGGAACATTATCCCCGGATTTTACAGGAAAGACAGTACAATATACAGCTACCGTACCAAATGATGTTACAAGCGTTACGGTGACGGCAACACCGGTCAATGAATTTGCGACGGTGCAGTCGATCACAGGAAATGACAATCTTCAGGTTGGTACCAATACGATAAAAGTTGTCGTAAAGGCACAGAACGGGGCACTTGCCCAGTATACGATCACGCTGACAAGAGAAGAAGGACAGGCAGCAGACGGGCAGACGACAGACCAGCCAGCAGATGGAACGGACGGGCAGACCACAGATCAGCCGTCAGATGGACAGACGACAGACCAGTCAGCGGATGGACAGACCGCAGATCAGCCGTCAGATGGACAGACGACAGACCAGCCGGCAGATGGAACAGACGGACAGAATGCGGAGACTGAGACAGCAGAAGATGATGATACTTATAATATGGAATATCTTCAGCAGGAATACAATGACCTCTCAGAACAGTATGCGAAGGAAAAATCCTTTTCCAGAAATATGATGGGAATCATGGCATTTGTGATCGCAGTACTCGTCGTGATTATTGTTAATCTCTTATTAAGAGGAAGCAAAAGAGATGACTGGGATGATGAAGAAGATCAGGATGATTGGGACTGGGAATCTGCAAAGAAAGTAAAGGATCAGGAGCAGCAAGAGGATGCTGATTTCGAAGAAAACAGCAGTATGGAAGAAGAAAATGATATTGAACCGGAAAGAAGAGGCTTCTTCCATGGAAAGACAAAAACGGCAGATGAAACAGAAGACAGGGACGATGACGAGACAGAAAACGAAATCGGCGTGTCAAAGATCCACAAAGTACATGCAGGATTATTCGGAAGGGGTATGTCGGATGATCTTGAAGATGAGGACTGGGATGACGAGGAGGAGTTCTCACCGGTAGAGAAGAAACGTCCGGAGAAAAAAGAGCAGCCGGAGGAGAAACACCACCCGGAGAGAAAAGAGCAGCCGGAGGAGAAACGCCGTCCGGAGAAAAAAGAGCAGCCGGAGGAGAAACACCGCCCAGAGAGAAAAGAGCAGCCGGAAAGAAAACATACTCCGGAGAAAAAACATATTCCGAGAGAAGAAGAGGAAGATGATGATTTAGAGATCATCGATTTAAATGATTTATAAATAGGAACAGAATGGAGAGACTATGCAGATACGATATACAACAAAGGCAAAAAAAGCAATTGATCTGGCTTCAAAAATGTCGAAATCACTGCATCACCACTATATTGGAACGGAACATATCCTGATCGGACTTTTAAAGGAAGGAACAGGTGTTGCTGCACAGGTGTTAAATGAAAATGGTGTCGAGCTTGACAAAGTCATGCAGCTGATCGAAGAACTGATTGCGCCGGACGCACAGGTGTTGACGGCAGAGGCAAAAGAATATTCACCAAGAGCATTGCAGGTGTTAGAAGGTGCAGCCAGAGAGGCAGCGCGTTTTCATTCAGAGGAGATCGGAACGGAGCATATTCTGATCGCAATGATGAAAGAGACGGAGTGTGTGGCATCGAGACTTTTAAATACGTTAGCAGTCAATATCCAGAAAATGTATGTGGATATCCTGATCGCCATGGGAGAAGATGCAAGCCTGTATAAAGAAGATTTCATGAATGGAAAACCGGTGAAGAAAACTGCATCGGATACACCGGTACTAAATCAGTACTCCAGAGATCTGACTGCATTAGCAGCCGAGGGGGCATTAGATCCGCTGGTTGGCAGACAGGACGAAATCGACCGTGTAATACAGATCCTAAGCAGAAGAACAAAAAATAACCCTTGCCTGATCGGTGAACCGGGAGTAGGAAAGACAGCGATCGTTGAGGGAATTGCAGAGCGTATCACAACCGGAATGGTTCCGGACACCGTTGCTGGAAAGAGAGTGGTATCCCTTGATATGTCCGGGATCGTTGCAGGTTCAAAGTATCGTGGAGAGTTTGAGGAACGCATTAAAAAAGTACTTCAGGAAGTAAGGGCAGCAGGTAATATCCTGCTCTTTATCGATGAACTGCATACGATCATCGGGGCAGGTGGAGCGGAAGGTGCGATAGATGCATCTAATATTTTAAAACCGGCACTTGCACGTGGAGAACTGCAGCTGATCGGTGCAACAACGATTGATGAATACCGCAAATACATTGAAAAAGATGCTGCATTAGAGCGCAGATTCCAGCCGGTTACAGTGGAAGAACCAACAGAAGAAGAGGCAGTGCAGATCTTAGAAGGACTGCGGGACCAGTATGAAAAGCATCATCAGGTAAAAATCACGGATGAGGCAGTATCAGCAGCAGTTCGCCTGTCGGCACGTTATATTAACGACCGTTTCCTGCCAGATAAAGCAATCGATCTTATGGATGAGGCGGCAGCAAAAGTACGTCTGCGTGCAGGTGGAAGACCGGAAGAAGTTGTGGAACTGCGACACCGCATTAACATGTTAGAAGAGGAAATGCTGGAATTTTTACATGACGGTGATGTGGAAGGTGCAAAGCAGAAGAAAAATGAAAAAGAAGAGTGTGAAGAACAGCTTACCAAAATACAGACAAAGGCAAAGAAAGATGGCCGCAGTAAAAAGTTAAAAGTGACAGAAGACGATATTGCAGATGTGGTATCCAGATGGACAAAAATCCCGGTGAGAAAAATTGCCGAAGGGGAGGCTGCGCGCTTAAGAAAATTAGAGGCTACTTTACACAAACGTGTCATCGGTCAGGAGGATGCAGTAAGTGCGGTGGCAAAAGCAGTGCGCAGAGGCCGTGTAGGATTAAAGGATCCGAAGCGCCCGATTGGTTCATTCCTGTTTTTAGGACCGACCGGTGTCGGAAAAACAGAGATATCAAAGGCACTTGCGGAAGCGGTGTTTGGCAGTGAAGAGTCCATGATCCGCGTTGACATGTCAGAATATATGGAAAAACACAGTGTATCAAAGATGATCGGATCACCGCCAGGATATGTAGGACATGAGGAGGGCGGACAGCTCAGTGAAAAAGTGCGCCGGAATCCATATTCTGTGATCCTGTTCGATGAGATCGAGAAGGCACATCCGGATGTATTTAATATTCTGCTTCAGGTACTTGATGATGGACATATTACAGATTCACAGGGACGCAAGGTAGATTTTAAAAATACGATCATCATTATGACTTCAAATGCCGGAGCACAGGCGATCGTTGAGCCGAAAAAACTTGGATTTGCAGCTTCAGATGATGAAAAACAGAATTACGACCGGATGAAAAACAGTGTTATGGAAGAGGTGCGCCGTATTTTTAAACCGGAGTTTTTGAATCGTATTGACGAGACAATTGTATTCCGTTCATTGAATAAAGATGATATGGAGCAGATTGTTACCCTGATGTTAAAAGAACTTACAGAACGCTGTGAAAAACAGATGGGAATCCACCTTATCGTACGTGGCAGCGTTAAGAAGTATATCGTAAATAAGGCATACAACCCGAAATATGGTGCAAGACCGCTGCGTCGTCAGATTCAGAATGATATTGAGGATGAGCTGGCGGAAGAAATTTTATCTGGAAAAGTGAAAAAAGACATGGATGTGACCGTGACAATTCACAAAGAAAAGATCGTGTTCGAAACAAAATAAATTTTTACTGAAATATCCGGGAAAGCACTGGAAATCGTAACATGGATATTATATAATAAGGGCACAAAATTTTACGATAAAGAGAAAACTACTTTATCACAGGAGGAAAAAATGGCAACGATCAGCGAATTAATTCGTTCAGAAGCAGATGGAACGATCAGTTTTGGGGATTACACATTAGGTGCAAAGGCGAAACTTGATAATTTCGAACACCAGGGAGATATCTACAAAGTGAAGACATTTTCCGAGATTACAAAGTTAGAGCGCAATGGCATGTTCGTGTATGAATCTGTTCCGGGAACGGCTGTCATGAATCTGAAAGCAACAGATACAGGCCTGACATTTCAGGTAGAGGGACCGGAAGATGCACAGATTACAGTGGGACTTGAGGATGAGGCAGAGTACGACATCACGATCGATGGCGCAGATGCAGGAAAGATGAAGACAAATCTTGGTGGCAAGTTAAGTTTAAGTGTAGAGCTTGGTGACCATCCGGTAGATGTGAAAGTTACAAAGTGCTAGAAACGGAAAATGAAATCAAAAGAGGCTTATGTGTCAAAGCGGCATGTAAGCTTCTTTTTTTATGTAATAGGAAATTTCGTTGAAATTCCCTGTTACATAAAATGACCACAGAGTCTGTATCGTATTGTTGTGTGTACACTCAGGTACGAAAGTACGATTGACTGCCAAAAACTGTTAAAGTAACATAAAAAATGCGCGTGATTACGCGTAATAAATAAGAAGGAGAAAAAGGTTATGAAAAGAAAAAAGCTCACGGGCTGGAAACGTATGGCGGCATTTGCGATGGCGCTAACGCTGACGATAGGAGATGGTGCATCAGTGTGGGCTGCTGTAGTGCCACAGACAGTCACAGAAACCGCAGTACAGACAGAAGATGCGATGGAAGCTGTCGGGGCTACGGAACAGACAGAAAGTGAAGCAGACAGTGAGTCTGTGGAAAATGACAACGGGCAGACGAAAGAGAGCGAGGCAGCAGAAGTATCAGAAGTTACAGAGACAACAGAAAAAGTTGACGAGACGGAAACTGAGGGAACAACTGAGAACGTGAATAACACAGAAACAACAGAAGATACGGAGAATAATGACGAGACGGAATCTGTGGAAACTGAGACTGAGACAGAAACGGAACAGGAAACTGAAAAAGAAACCGAAGAAGAGACAGAAGAAGAAACCGAAGAGGAAGAACGGGCTGCAATCGATAAGCCGTCAAAGGTCATCAATGTAAGCGGAGAAAGAAATTGTTATACTCTGACCACACAGTCCGGGAAGCTGTTGAGATATGTTTATGTAAATCAGTTTCAGAATGGCGTGATCGTGGCAGGTACGCCGGATGAGAGAGTTGATTATAAAATAGTCAAAAGAAGCAGTTTATGGGATAAGACAGTAGGATTATATAAGTATGGCAATGACTATTATGGACAGTGTGGCAGCACGGATATTGATGGATTCGTAAGACTGTATTATAAGGCGGAGACCATAATAAAAGGAAATACAGAGCAGTATAAAGATGCATATGGTATGTATAAGGTCAATGGAAAGACGTATCTGTATATGCAGACATGCGATAGAACCGGTTATCATTACATAACGGAAGGTGATGAGATTACGGAGATCGGTATGTGTGATTCGGACGAAGAATGTCAGAATGTAATAGACCGCTATGCGGTAAAAGATGGCGATAAAGTGATTTATTATAATTATAATGGTAACTTTTATAAAAAATTACAATCTATTAGAAAATATGATTCAAAGTCAAAAACATATAAATATATTGTATATGCAGGCAGAGGATATGAAATTTCATTTGAAAAATCAAATGTAAAGATAAGCTGGAATGAGATTACAAATGATAAGGCGACACTCAAAAATAAAGCCGGAGATCTGATGAAAGTCGGATATGAGGTGATCTGCGATGGCAATACGAATGTTTACGGCATGTCAGGTCTGTTTCTGGATGCTTCGGAAGGAAAACTGCATGCAATGACACCGTCAGATCACGAAATAATTCCATATGTTGTCCTTTCCCAGGGACAGCAGGTAAATGTAAAAGTGCGTGCCGTATATTACCATGAAGTTACGGACATAAAGAAAGCAGAATATAAGAACTGGGATGATAACAGCAGATACATTGTAGAATCAAAACAGACGAAATATGTAGCAGACATGTATGGTCAGTGGTCAGATGTTTATACTTATAAGAATGAAGTTGTAAAACAGTTGTCGGCAGTAACCGGTGTAAAGGCATCAGTAAATGGCAAAAAAATAACGGTTTCCTGGAATCCACAGAATGGTGCAAGTAATTACCAGTTGTTTTATATACAAAGCAGCAAACCATTAAATATCACAAATGCAGACAGTTTTTTACAGTTTTACAAACATGGTGGTTCGCTGTATGATGCATATGTCAATACAAAGGGAGAAAATGATTCTTTTGAAACAGACTATACATATGCAGTGAAACCGTATTGTGATTTTACAGTAAAATCAGCATTACCGTATAACTATTTCTGCGTCAGATTAGGAGCCATGGAAGATGGGTATTATTCTGACGGAAGTTATTCAGAAGCAGCAAACGTAACATGTAATGTAAATGGAAACATACCAGTCGTAAAAAATCTGAAGATAGAAAAGACGGAAAATGGACAAAGATGGCAGCTCTCATGGACGCCGGTAGATGCAGATGTGATCATTTATGCTTTTGAAGACGGTAAGATACCGGAATACTATAATTATGAGCTTTTGAGTGCGTATGGATATTATACGGATGGTAACGGGGCACAGAAAAAACTTTATTTAGAAGATATTTTGACAGAACTTCAGAGGAAAGAGATAAAAAGTTATGTACATGCTTATAAAGCAACAGGAAGTTATGGCGCATACAGCTTCAATTCATTAAAGCCGGGAGTAAAATATACATTTGTTGCACACACGTATGATACAGACAGTTCACTTTACAAGGTACAGAAGAAACCGGTATATACAATAAACCAGAAAATAAAGATAACAGATAATCAGAAAAATGAAATATATAAAGATATGTCTGTTGAAATGACGTATTACATGGCAATGAGTGCGGCTTCAAATATGGTAAGCTGCACCGAAAAAGTAAGTGTGCCGTATGTATACACAAAAGCCGGAAAAAACAGCATAAAATTATCTTTTGATAAAGGAAATAATACAGGATACGAGATTTATCGTTTGTCTGGTAAAAAATATAAAAAAATAGCAACGATTACAGACCGTATCTATACGGATCAGAACTTAAAGCAAAATACAAAATATACTTATAAAATCCGTTCTTATTATTATGATCCGGACAGAAAAATAAAAAGTTACAGTGAATATAAGAACATTACAGCAAGTACCAGCCGTGTAAATAACATTGAATTAAAGGTTGTAAAAAGTTCAAAAAATTCAGCAAAACTTATCTGGACAAAAGTCTCTTTTGCAACGAAATATGAGATTTACAGAACTTCTGAGCTTGACAAGGATGTGACGGAAGTTAAAAACTCCTTAAATTCAGGAAACTCTGCCAACAATGTATATAACTCAAAATATGAACTGGTAAAAACGATCACAAATGCAAAAACAACAAGTTATACGGATAAAAAACTAAAATCCGGTGAGAAATATACTTATATTGTAAATGCATATTATAAGGATGGAAAAGCATTAAAATATATTTCCAGATCAGCGAGTGTTGAAATGCAGTTAGAAGCACCAAAAAATGTAGTTCTTACGAATAAAGGAAAGAATGTAAATGCAAAATGGGATGCAGACAAGTTTGCAGCAGGTTATCAGGTCAGATATGTAATATATGATAAATATGGACGGAAAAAAACAGCTACACCGAAAGTGGTTACGGCAAAGAAAAATAAATATACCATCAAAGGGTTAGCAGGTGGGGAATATGTAAACGTATCGGTAAGAGCCTATACCTCAAAAAAAATATACAGCGAATGGACAGCAGAAAAAGAATCTACTTCACTTGCGGCAGCAAAGTCCATTAAAGCTGTTTATGATACGAAAAAGAAAGCAGTAAAAATTACCTGGAAAAAGGTAAAAGGTGCAAAATATTATAAAGTATACCGTTCCATATCAATGCCGGTATATAACTCAGATGAAAAACTATATGCAGTGTCAGGAAATCTGATCGCAAAAGATTCCAATGATGATACAGGATACGAAAATGAGGCATGTTATACGGATTATTATGGAGAGACCGGTTCTGTCACAAAGACAACGGCATACGATAGGGCGCAGTTGAAAAGTGGAGTGACCTATTACTATACCGTCTGTGCATATGGAGAAAAGGGAACAAGAATAGCTTCTTATATGTCTTATGGAAGCGGTACCCAGTATGCTTCCGGTAAACCTGCATCCATTCTGTATGGTGTGAAAATTGCTGCAAAACTGAAAAACAACAAAAAGGGAACCGTTACAGTTTCTTACAATAAGGTGAAAGGCGCAAAAACATATCAGATCTACCGTGCAGAAAAAAAGAACGGTAAATATACGCTGATCGGAACCACAAAGAAAACAACTTTTGCAGATAAGAAAGCAAAGAAGAAAAAGACATACTATTACAAAGTAGTTGTAAATGGTAAAAATGCATTGCTTGCAGACTTTAAAACTCAGAGTTCTGCAGTAAAGATCAAAGTAAAAAAATAACCTTATCATCAACATTGCTTTTTACTGCAAAAGTAAGTATACTGATAAGCAATAAAAAGAGGTGGAGAAGAAATATGCCAAAGGGAAAAACAACCGTATTTTTTTGCCAGGAGTGTGGCTACGAATCATCGAAATGGATGGGGCAGTGTCCGGCATGCAGGGAATGGAATACATTTGTTGAAGAGACGATCGACAAAAAAAGTGCAGCAAAAGGCGGCAGGGTAGCAGCAAAAACAACGGAAGCGAAGACAGTTCCGCTCTCGCAGATCGAGATGACACAGGATAAGCGTATGTCGACAGACATGAAAGAACTTGACCGTGTGCTTGGAGGTGGGATCGTGCAGGGCTCTTTAGTACTGGTAGGCGGTGATCCGGGAATCGGTAAATCAACGCTGCTTTTACAGGTATGCCGGAATTTATCAGAGAAAGGTGTGCGTGTATTATATATATCAGGAGAGGAATCTCTGCAGCAGATCAAGATAAGGGCAGAACGTATCGGAACCTTTGGTGATTCGCTGACACTTTTATGTGAAACGAACTTAGACACGATAAAGTCTGTTATCGACAGGGAAAAACCGCAGATCGTGATCATAGATTCCATACAGACTATGTATAATGAGGAAGTTTCCTCTGCGCCGGGCAGCGTATCACAGGTGCGTGAGTCTACGGGAGTATTTATGCAGATCGCAAAGGGAATGGGGATTTCCATTTTTATCGTTGGTCACGTGACAAAAGAAGGAGTGGTTGCAGGACCGAGGGTCTTAGAACACATGGTGGATACCGTACTTTATTTTGAAGGGGACAGACATGCGGCATACCGTATTCTGCGCGGCGTCAAAAACAGATTTGGTTCAACAAATGAAATCGGAGTGTTTGAAATGAGGCAGAACGGACTGATGGAAGTGGAAAATCCTTCAGAATATATGCTGAGTGGAAAACCGGAAGGTGCATCCGGTTCTGTGGTTGCATGTTCCATGGAAGGAACCAGACCGATTCTGGTGGAGGTACAGGCGTTAGTCTGCCACAGTAATTTTGGCATTCCGCGGAGAACTGCAGCAGGTACAGATTTTAACAGGGTAAATCTCCTGATGGCTGTGCTTGAAAAAAGGCTGGGATTAAAACTGGGAGACTGTGATGCTTATGTTAATATTGCAGGCGGCGTAAAAATGAATGAGCCGGCAATCGATTTAGGAATTGTACTTGCTATCATCTCAAGCTACCGTGAAAGACCGATCGATGAAAAGACAATCTGTTTCGGAGAAGTGGGCCTGAGTGGGGAAGTGCGTGCAGTCAGCATGGCAGAGCAGCGT
The DNA here is from genome assembly GCF_003463035.1 of Roseburia sp. OF03-24. Taxonomy (NCBI): domain Bacteria; kingdom Bacillati; phylum Bacillota; class Clostridia; order Lachnospirales; family Lachnospiraceae; genus Roseburia; species Roseburia sp. OF03-24. The sequence goes on from NZ_QSCK01000016.1 coordinate 94,074, forward strand.
GTGACAGAAGCGAAAAAACTAGGATTTAATGAATGTATCCTGCCACAGGTCAGCCTGGATTCCATGAAAGATAGTGGAACTGTACCGAAAGGAATCCGCCTGACCGGTGTCAGATCAGTAAAAGATGCGATGGATGCGATACTGAAGTAAAAAGCAGTGAAGTGATTACAGCCTGATTTAAGTGTATGAATGCATTTAAATCAGGCTGCAAATTTTTTAGATGAAAAAATATAAAAAAAGAGTTGACAGAAAAAGAGACAGATGATATTATAGTCAAGCTGACCGCAAGATGTGACATAATCTTACAGCGGACAACCTCATTTTGGAAAAACTTCCAAAATAAAATAAAAAAGTTGTTGACAAA
>NZ_QSCK01000017.1:0-86535 GCF_003463035.1 Roseburia sp. OF03-24
ATGGTACAGTTATCAGTTCAGATACTGTTCCGTGAATAATTCAGGATTACTTATTTGTTTGCAAAAAATAAAAAATAATTTTCAAACATAAATGTAATACAATAATAAAGGAAGGATTTTTATAATCATGTTCAACAGCTACGATGGTTTAATAACCATTGATGATCTCTGCGACATGCTCGCAATTGGAAAAAATACTGCATACCATCTGTTAAACACCAATCAGATCCATGCATTTAGAATCGGAAGAATATGGAAAATTCCACGAGATGCGGTTTCAGAATATGTTTTAAGAAACAGCAGCCTGACTAAATAACACAGCTTCTCTTTCACGCTCTAGCGGTGCTGTTTACAACTAACTTCTTTTCCGCGAGATTGCACATCCTGCCCGGAGGGCTTTTTGATTCATGGGACGTATTTTCCTATGAATTAAAAATAACCCTGACAGCATCTTCATCACTGGCAGGGTTCACTTACAAAATTAATTTATGATATTGCAATTAACCTATTTAATTTCTAATAACATCATTTTTCATAAATCTTTACCCCGGTTTCTGCGATCTCATGGTCAATTTCCGTTCCCTTCTCCACGTGAGAAACATCAAAAACATCCATTTTCCTATCTAATGCCGCCCGCAATGCCTCAATCAATCCAACAAACTTTAAACCTTTTAGTCCACTGTCGACCAATAAATCCACATCACTTGATGCATTTGCGCTGCCCTTTCCATATCCCTCGCACCAGTAAAATCAATGTTTCCCGGCATTTTCGATTGACCTATGAATTGACCTATCCATTCAAATTTCCTCTTATTTTGCAGGAAATTGCCGTACTCCGTTCCTGCAGAGCATTTTCCCTTTGATCCCAGCTTTTGCTGATTCATCCAGACAAAAAAGCCTGGAAAGCCGCACAATTCTGCGTCTCTCCGGGCAAAAAAATAACCTCAGCAGTCTCACTGCTGAGGTCTTGTTAGCAGGGCTACAAGGATTCGAACCTTGAAATGACGGAGTCAGAGTCCGTTGCCTTACCGTTTGGCGATAGCCCTTTATCTTGTCTCTAGCGTTTCGCGCCGTCAACAATAGCTATTATATATGAGTATAATATTTTTGTCAACTGTTTTTTTGAAAAAAATTTTAAATTTTTAAAAAAGTTGCAATTTTTCTCCGACCATCGCATATAACACCATCTCTCCCCAGGAAAGATCAGCCTTTCCATTGGTTGCCTCGATAATTTCTTTCTCTGTCTGTTCCTGCATCCCGGATGGAACCATCAAAAGCAGCTCCACTTTTTCGGTATAAACGGTATCAATAAGTGTCAGCCCATTTTGTGCAATCAGATACTGTAATTTTCCAAGTCCGGTATAATCCGTCCCTACGGAAAGTCTGCGTCCTTCTTTTTTATCAATAATGACACTTGCTGCAAGTCCTTCCTGAACAGATTTCTGATATGCACGCACAAGTCCGCCCGTTCCAAGGAGCACTCCACCAAAATATCTCGTAACCACAACAGCCACATTGTGGATATCTTCTTTCAATAATACATCAAGCATCGGTCTGCCTGCTGTCTGTGCAGGTTCCCCATCATCTGAACAACGGCTCAACTCCTGTCTGTCTCCAATTACAAAAGCAGAACAGTTATGTCTGGCATCCCAGTATTTTTTTTTCATTTCTGCAATAAATGCGGTTGCTTCTTCTTCGGATGAGACAGGACGCACTGTTGCAATAAACCTTGATTTTTTTTCTATAATCTCTGCCTCTCCACCGGCATATACTGTTTTCATGCCTGTCCCTCCTGTCACTCATCTTTCAGACTGTTTTCTGTCATTTTAATGAATCAAATATTTCTATATATAAATAGGTAAATCAACCTCTCACATTCTTTGCGTGTTCCTATGGTATCATGTTTTTTTTCGAAATTCAATTCTTAAAAATAAATGAAGAAAGCCTGTATTTTCAGTTTTTCCTTTATTCTGACACGTTTCTTTGCTATAATATGATGATGGTTCGTTCTGACTATAAATAGTATTGTAATTTCATAGCTTATTTTTATTACAAAAAGGAGACCTAAAATGAATTATGGAAAGAAAAGTACGCAAAAGCGCGAAAAAGAACTGATTTCCAAAAGTACCATGATTCGCAAAAAATTTTACGTGATTTTTTGTAAGTCGCTGCTTATATGTGTATTTGCCTTCATGGTGATCGGAGTATGTTCCGGTGTTGGAATCATTCGGGGAATCATTGCCTCCGCTCCAACAATTGATGATATCGTCGCTACTCCTACCGGTTTCTTATCCACGGTTTTAGATGCAAACGGCAATCAGACTGCTACATTAGTGGCATCGGGATCTAACCGGCGTGCCGTTACGATTGATGAGATACCAAAAAATCTGCAGTATGCATTTGTTGCCATTGAAGACGAGCGTTTTTATGAGCACAATGGTATTGATGTAACAGGTATCATCCGTGCCGGAGTAAAAGGTGTTGCATCCGGTTTTCATTTTTCAGAAGGTGCCAGTACCATCACACAGCAGCTTTTGAAAAATACCGTCTTTACCAGTTGGACAAGCGAATCCTCCATGGCAGACAAATTCGAGCGAAAGTTTCAGGAGCAATACCTCGCCCTGCAGCTGGAAAAAGTAGTGGATAAAGACTGGATATTAGAAAATTATCTAAATGCAATCAACCTCGGACAAAATACTTTAGGTGTCGGTGTTGCCTCGGAACGTTATTTTGGCAAGGATGTTTCTGATCTTACCTTATCGGAATGTGCCGTTTTAGCAGCTATTACGCAGAATCCTTCCAAATACAACCCTATTACCAACCCACAGGAAAATGCCAAGCGCCGCATGAAAGTACTTAATAATATGAAAGATCAGGGTTATATTACCCAGGACGAATACGATGAAGCTGTTGCAGATAACGTTTATGACCGTATCCAGCTTGTCAACATCGAATCCGAAACCAACAGTATCAACTCATATTTTGTTGATGAACTGACTGATCAGGTCATTCAGGATCTGGTAGAACAGAAAGGTTACACTGAGACACAGGCTTACAAAGCACTTTATCAGGGTGGACTTACGATCTACTCCACACAGGATCCGGAAATTCAGGCGATCTGTGATGATGAAGTAAATAATCTGGACAATTACCCGACTGCTCCAAAAGTATCGTTTTCCTATCGTTTATCTGTTCGCTCTGCCGACGGTTCCATATCAAATTACAGTGAACAGACGATGCTTTCCTACTATCAGTCTTCAAACAAGAGCTTTACGATCAATTTTAACTCGGAAGAAGATGCTGCTGCTGCAATCGAGCAGTATAAAACTGACATCATGAAAGACGGTGATACGATCGTAAACGGAAGTGAAACAGTTACCTACACACTTCAGCCACAGGCAGCTCTTACGATCATCGATCAGAGCACCGGAAATGTCAAGGCTTTGGTCGGCGGCCGCGGAGACAAAACCGCCAACAAGACTTTAAACCGTGCAGCAGACACCACAAGGCAGCCTGGATCTACATTTAAGATCATTGCTGCATATGCACCGGCACTTGATGCCGGCGGTCTGACACTTGCATCTGTTCAGGACGATGCGCCATATAATTACGGCAGTGGACAAGGTGGTGCCGTCAACAACTATGATAATCGCTATCGCGGTTTCACAACACTGCGCGAAGCCATTACAGACTCTATCAATGTTGTTACCGTAAAAACCTTAGCACAAATCGGGCCGTCTCTCGGATATGATTATATCTGTGATTTTGGCATCACAACCGTCGGTTTAGATGAAAGTTCCAATGAAACCTTAGCACTCGGCGGTCTGACACATGGTGTTACCAACTTAGAGCTTACGGCTGCTTATGCAACGATTGCGAACAGTGGAACTTACATTAAGCCAAAATTCTACACCAAAATTTTAGATCATGATGGAAATGTATTGATCGATAATACCGAACCAATCTCCCATACTGTTTTAAAAGAAACAACTGCATGGCTTTTAACCGATGCCATGAAGGATGTTATGACTCAGGGAACCGGTACTCCGGCTTATTTCGGAAGTTCAATGGCACAGGCAGGTAAATCCGGTACAACAACCAAAAACCGCGATGCGCTTTTTGCCGGCTTTACACCATATTATACCTGTGTCGTATGGGGTGGATTTGACGATAACTCACCACAGTCCGGTGGTCAGACTACCTACCCGAAAAAGATCTGGAAAGCAGTTATGAGCCGTATCCATGAAAATCTGGAATATCAGGATTTCACAAAACCATCCGGTATCGTTACAGCTCAGGTCTGCAAGGAGTCCGGAAAACTGGCAATTGCCGGTGTCTGTGATGCAGATCCCCGCGGCAGCCGTGTATACACGGAATATTTTGCAGAGGGTACACAGCCTACGGAATATTGTGACCATCATATTGTTGCAAATATCTGTAACGCTTCCGGTCAGCTTGCCAGTGGTTACTGCCCGACAGATTCTATTTCCTCACGGGTATTCGTTATTGGCGGAACTGTCGGAACGGAAGATACTCCATATCTTCTGACGGATGATTTTAAGAATAATACCTGTACCCTGCACAATGAAGGCAACTCCACCTACCAGGGAACTTCCGCTTTCTCCGCGGTCCCTGGAGTAAATAATGATACTTCCGGGGGAACACAGGCTCCTGCCGATAATACGCAGCAGACACAACCACCTGCAGAAAATACCGGCAATGCTCCCGCAGATAACACCGGCGGCAATGCTTCTACAGATGGTTCCTCCGGCAATGATGCATCTAACAACACCAGCGGCGATGGTGGATGGAATATCGGAGATGCACCCATTCAGTAACTGAAAATATATTTTCATAATAAAGAATGCAGGCTTATCGTCGATTCGACAATGATTTCCCTGCACAAACAGCAAAAACCCCGAAGTCACCTTCGGGGTTTTCACTGTTGATGTATATACTAACTAAGGGGATTAGATTTCACCAATCTAATCAAATTAGATTAGTGCATATTAATGTAACTCTCTCGATACAAAATCCGGATAACCAGACTCTAATCCATGTTCTGTAGAATCAAGTCCTTCGATTTCTTCCTGTGCAGAAACACGAAGACCGATTGTTTTCTTTAAGACTGTAAATACGATTCCCATCGTAACGATCGTCCATCCTGCAATACAAAGGATACCAAGTAACTGGATCAGAAGATGATGTACACCACCACCGTAGAACAGACCATCTTTATAATCAAAAAGTCCTACTGCGATCGTTCCCCAGATACCATTGCAGCCATGAACTGCAACTGCACCAACCGGGTCATCTACTTTTAATTTATCCTCAACAAAGTATACTGCTACACAGACAAGCACACCTGCTACTGCGCCGATGACGAAAGAACCGATAACATCTACATTTGCACAGCCGGCAGTAACTGCTACAAGACCTGCAAGAGATCCGTTTAATGACATGGAAACATCCGGTTTGCCATTTCTGATCCATGTATAGATCATTGCTGTACAGGTTGCCACTGCAGGAGCAACTGTCGTTGTTGCAAAAATCTGTGATAACTGCATGGTGTCTGTTGCTGCTGCGCCGTTAAATCCATACCATCCAAACCAGAGAATGAATACGCCAAGTGCACCGATCAAAATATTATGTCCAAGAATTGGTCTTGGTTTTCCGTTTTTGTCATATTTTCCGATACGAGGTCCTAACATTGCTGCACCGATGAAAGCTGTGATACCACCTACCATATGGATACATGCAGAACCTGCAAAATCTGTAAATCCAAGATCAGTAAGCCATGGTGTTCCGCCCCATACCCAGTGAGCTTCGATCGGGTAAACACATAAGCTGATGATAAAACTGTAAATACAATATGTAATAAATTTGGTACGCTCTGCCATTGCGCCGGAAACGATCGTTGCTGCTGTTGCGCAGAATACCAGGTTAAATACAAATCCCGACCAGTCAGTCTCTCCAAAATGAGCAAATGGATTTAATCCCCAGCCAAAAAACTTACCATCACCACATAAGAGGTTATAACCCAACAGATAAAAAGCAACTGTGCCGATACAAAAATCCATCAGGTTCTTCATCGTAATATTACCAACATTCTTTGATCTGGTAAAACCAGCCTCAACCATAGCAAATCCACATTGCATAAAAAAAACTAACGCTGCACCCATAAGGTACCATACACTCATATCCATAATCAAATCCTCCTTGTTTTGCGGAGCAAAATGCGACTGCCTTTGCAAGAGCAGAGGATTTTCCTCCTTGTTTTCCGAAGAAATAAAAAAAGATAATCACGACACCAATCCACACTTGTGTCACAATTATCTCCTTTGATAATAATTTCTTCCTGATTCAATTTTTTTCATAATATTTTATTCCTGATCCGTTCCCTGATTTCGCAGATGACTCCTCATTTCATCCACAAAGCCTCTTACAGTGCGTCTACACCACGCTCACCTGTTCTGATACGGATCGCATCTTCTACCTCATACATAAAAATTTTACCATCACCGATATGACCGGTATTGATCTGCTCAACGATCTTGTCGATCAGCTTTGGAGCGACCTCATCTGCCACGACTGTCTCCACTTTTATTTTCGGTAACAGATTGACTGCATACTCTGCACCACGGTAATTTTTGATAATACCTTTCTGATTACCGTAACCCATGCTGTTTACAATATTAAGACCATTTACTTCTTCACTGTCAAGCAAAGCCTTAAGATCCTCTAATTTTTCAGGTTTGATAATAATCTCTAACTTCTTCATCCCAATCCTCCTTGTTTTGCGGAGCAAAATGCGACTGCCTTTGCAGGAGCAGAGGATTTTCCTCCTTGTTTTCCGAAGGAAAATGCGACTGCCTTTGCAGGAGCAGAGGATTTTCCTCCTTGTTTTCCGAAGGAAAATGCGAGCCCATTGGCGAGCAGAGTATTTTCCTCCTTGTTTTTCGAAGAAAAATGCGACTGCCTTTGCAGGAGCAGAGGATTTTTCTCCTTGTTTTGCAGATTTCTGCGGTAGTGGCAGCGATTTTTCTACTGCCACTTCCACACAAAATCTAATTTTTACATATCTGCCGTTATTGTCGGAAAATCTTTATACCTCGAATAACAGATCACCATAAGATGGCATTGGCCACATGGATTTGTCTACTAACATCTCAAGTTTATCAATCGGTGCTCTTAACTCATCCATTGCTGTCTTAACTTCATCTCTATAGTATACAGCCTGATCTCTGCCTTCTTCCATCTCTGCAGCTTTTTCCGTTACTACCTGTAATTTTGCCAGTGCCTTCTTGGAATCAGCCAGTAAAGAGGAAACCTGTGTCAGGATCTCTGTCTGTGCGCTGATATCTGCACCACATGCTGCTTTTACGGAAGTGATAGACTCCGCAAGTACGGTTGTGTATTTGATAACAGCCGGAATGATCTGCTTGGTTGCGATATCAATTGCAGCTCTTGCCTCGATGTTAATCTCTTTTGAGTATGTCTCATACTCGATTTCAACACGGGAGTCTAACTCTGCCTTTGTAAATACTTTGAATTTTTCAAATAATTTCACAGATTTCTCTGTATTTAATGCAGGGATCGCATCTACCATGGAACGGATATTTGGAAGTCCGCGTCTCTCAGCTTCTGCTACCCACTCATCGGAATAACCGTTTCCGTTGAATACGATTCTCTGATGCTCTGTTGCATATTCTTTGATCAGATCATGTACTGCCATATCAAAATCATCTGCTTTTTCAAGAACATCACATGCCTCTGAAAATGCCTCTGCAACGATTGTATTTAATACAACGTTCGGCTGAGCGATAGAATCCTGGGAACCTACCATACGGAATTCAAATTTATTACCGGTAAATGCAAACGGTGATGTTCTGTTACGGTCTGTCGCATCTTTCATAAAATCAGGAAGTGTCTTAACACCTGTCTCTAATTTCTGTCCAGCAAGACTGTGTGTAGCTTCGCCTGTGCTGATCAGCTGTGATAATACATCCTGAAGCTGCTCTCCTAAGTATACGGAAACGATTGCTGGCGGTGCCTCGTTTGCTCCTAATCTGTGGTCGTTTCCGACATCTGCTGCGGATTCTCTTAAAAGATCTGCATGTTTGTCAACTGCTTTTAAGATACAGGTAAGTACTAATAAGAACTGTACATTCTCGTGTGGTGTCTTACCTGGCTCTAACAGGTTGATTCCATCATCCGTTGTAATTGACCAGTTGTTATGTTTACCGGAACCATTGACTCCTGCAAATGGTTTTTCATGAAGCAGGCACTGTAAGCCATGACGTCCAGCTACTTTCTTTAAAGTTTCCATAATTAACTGGTTGTGGTCTACTGCGATATTTGCCTGTGCGTAGATTGGCGCTAACTCATGCTGTGCAGGAGCAACTTCATTGTGCTGTGTTTTTGCACTGACACCCAGTTTCCAGAGTTCCTCGTTTACATCCTTCATGAATGCTGCGATTCTCTCACGAATCGCACCGAAGTAATGATCGTCCATCTCCTGACCTTTTGGAGGCATTGCACCGAATAAAGTACGACCGGTAAAGATAAGGTCTTTTCTCTGTAAATATTTCTGTCTGTCTACGATAAAGTACTCCTGCTCCGGTCCAACAGAAGGAGTAACTCTCTTTGATGTCGTATTACCGAATAATCTTACAAGACGTAATGCCTGCTCATTGATAGCTTCCATAGAACGAAGAAGCGGTGTTTTCTGATCGAGTGCTTCTCCTGTGTAAGAACAGAAAGCTGTTGGGATACAAAGTGTTGCGCCTGCTGCATCCTGTCTTACGAATGCCGGTGAGGTACAATCCCAGGCTGTATATCCTCTTGCCTCGAATGTAGCTCTCAAACCACCGGATGGAAAAGAAGATGCATCCGGCTCACCTTTGATCAGCTCTTTACCGGAAAAGCTCATTAATACCTTGCCGTTCTCCATCGGTGCTGTGATGAATGAATCATGTTTCTCTGCTGTTACTCCGGTCAGTGGCTGGAACCAGTGAGTATAATGTGTTGCACCTTTTTCGATTGCCCATTCTTTCATCTCATGTGCAACAACATCTGCTGTTTCAAGGTCTAACTCGCGACCTTCCTGAATTACTTCCTTTAACTTCTTGTAAACTTTCTTTGGCAGGCGTTCCTGCATAACTGCATCATTGAATACGTTCTCGCCAAAAATCTCTGCTACATTTAAGTATCCTGTTTCGCTCATGTTCTACATCCTTTCTTCTTCACCGGTCTAATCCCCTGAGACTATTCCCTGCTTTTTTGAACAAATGTAAGAGATCTTAAACCCTCATTTCTTATTGTACCTTGAAAGTGGATGAATGTCAGTAAGAAATTTCTTCTATATGGCTTTTATAAAAAATTGTGCGACAATTTCTTATAAAAAAAGGGCATTCCAAGCTATTTGGAACGCCCTTGTTCATCTCTCACATTTGTTTTGTTGAATTTAAGATAATACTTTTCTCTCCAAAATGCAAGAGAAAAATTTCACTTTTTTATCATTTTGCTATATTGAACAATAAATTCATGTAAAGTCTGAAATCTTTGTTAAATATAACATTATGGAAAGTGGACTTCCGTCTGTGCGACAATATTATTCAGCTTTGCCAACAGAACCGAACAGTTCCATTTTCTCTTTTACAGTAGCTTTGATTGCTTCTGCACCCGGAGCTAATAATTTACGAGGATCAAATCCTTTACCCTCTAAATCTTTACCAGCTTCGATATATTTACGTGTAGCATCTGCGAAAGATAACTGGCACTCTGTGTTAACGTTGATCTTAGCTACTCCAAGGGAGATTGCTTTCTTGATCATGTCTTCCGGAATACCTGTACCTCCGTGAAGTACTAACGGCATCTGGCCTGTTAATTTCTGGATAGAATCAAGAGTCTCGAAGCTTAATCCTTTCCAGTTTGCCGGATATTTACCATGGATGTTACCGATACCTGCTGCAAGCATGTCCACGCCAAGATCTGCAACTCTCTTGCACTCTTCCGGATCAGCACATTCACCCATACCTACAACGCCATCTTCCTCCCCACCGATAGAACCAACTTCTGCCTCGATAGACATTCCCATTGCATGGGCAACGGATACGAGCTCTTTGGTTTTCTCAACGTTCTCATCGATTGGGTAATGAGATCCGTCGAACATGATGGATGTGAATCCTGCTTTGATACATTTATAGCATCCTTCGTAGGTACCATGATCTAAGTGTAATGCAACAGGAACTGTGATTCCTAACTCATCATGCATAGCTTTTACCATAGCTGCTACAGTACCGAAACCTGTCATATATTTTCCAGCGCCTTCAGAAACGCCTAAGATAACCGGGGATCTTAACTCCTCTGCTGTAAGCAGAACAGATTTTGTCCACTCCAGGTTATTAATGTTGAACTGACCAACTGCATAGTGACCAGCTTTTGCTTTGTCTAACATTTCTTTTGCAGATACTAACATGTCTTATTCCTCCATAAAATTAATATTTTTACCCTATGGGTATTATATATTACTTCTTTCAAAAAATAAAGTTAAATTTATAACAATCTTAATCATTTGTTTCCCGGAACCATAATATCAACAGCACGGCAGATATTTTTTACGACAACTTCTTCGTGTGCCCCGCCAAATTCGCCGTCTAACGTCCACGGAACTTCCTCTCTTACAAGGAACTTTACTTCATTAGATTTAAATGAATAAATCATATCTGTGTCATCCACAAGATTGATCAGAGATGCGATAATTTCGTTGAGTTCAATCGGATTGCGTGGTTTTTTGATCAGGGTAACCTCAAACACGCCATCGTCTAAGCGCACATCTTTTCCGGTCATTCCCTTAAATCCACCCACCGATGTGGAATTGCTGATCATTCCATAGATAAATTCATCCTGGATACGCACATTATTATACTCAACCTGCATGGTAAACGATGGGATATCATGCAGACTGCGCATTCCTTCCAGAATATATGCTGCATGTCCAAGTACATTTTTCCATTCCTGGCTTGTCTTATAAGAGACCTCCGTAAAAAGTCCGAAAGCTGCCACATAGACAAAATAATCATTGTTAAATGCACCGATATCACACGGAAATGCTCTTCCATTCACTGCTGCATCTGCTGCCTTTACCATATCCTTTGGAATTCCAAGTGAAGTTGCAAAATCATTGGTGCTTCCCGCCGGAATATATCCTAACGGTACAGTAAGTCCTTTATGCATGATACCACTTACCACTTCATCAAGCGTACCGTCTCCTCCGCTGCATACAACAAGATCATATTTTTCTGCATCTGTTTCCACTTTATGTATCGCATCTTCCGGTGCCTGTGTCGGATAAATTGTTACCTCATACCCTGCCTTCACCATGGTATCCACGATATCCATAAGCTGGTTTTTAATCTGCGCTTTTCCAGAAAATGGATTGAAAATAAATAATAGTGTTTTCTTTTCTTCCATAAGTTTCCTACACCTGTCCTGTTATTTTGTCAGAAATTCCTCGATTGCTGCGATTGCTTCCTGTTCATCCTCGCCCTCAGCATCGATCACAACTTCTTCACCATTTAAAAGAGCCATGTTCATCATTCCCATAATGCTTTTGACATTCACTCTCTTGTTGTCAGCAGATTCCATATAGATCCGGCTTGAAAACTGATTTGCCTTCTGCACTAAAAGTGCGATCGGTCTTGCTTCCATGTCGTTTTGCATATTTACCACTACACTCTTTTTCATGATATCCTCCATTCCTGTTTGCTCTGTTCTCAATTCTAAGAGCATGTCAAGTTCGTATGTGAAAATATTATTTTTCACACGGTTCTTTCCCACGCAGCTCATCTGCAATCTCACTGATCCTGCGCAGCCTGTGGTTCACTCCTGATTTTCCGACAGGCGGATCAAGGTAAGTTCCCAGTTCCTTAAGTGGTGTATCCGGGTACTCTAACCGCAGCAATGCCATTTCTTTTAAGTTTTCCGGCAGACTGTCTAAACCTGCATTCTGCTTAATATATTCAATATCGCCAAGCTGTTTTACTGCTGCTGTAACAGTTTTGCTGATATTTGCCGTCTCACAATTTACCTTGCGGTTAACGGAGTTTCTCATTTCTTTTAATATCCGCACATTCTCAAGATTCATCAATGCCACATGCGCTTCCATAATATTTAACATATCCACGATCTGCGCACCCTCTTTTAAATATACGACCTGATGTTTTTTTCGCACCACGATCTTTGCTTCCATATCAAAACTGTTGATCGTATCCTGAAGCTGTTTTGCCTGTTCGATACCTCTGCAGACAATTTCAAAATGGTAAGATTTATTCGGATCACTGATCGATCCACCCGCTAAAAATGCTCCCCGGATAAATGCCCGCCTGCAGCAGGTCTGCTGCAGCAAAATTCCATTTACCGTATCAGTGATCTGTGCCCCTCCAAAAGACTGGTTCCACATTTTGATCGTCTCAAGGACACGTTCGGCTGACAGTGTATCTATTTCCTCTATATTAATCTGGAACAACTGAGTCAGTAACAGTCCATATTTTTCCTGCAAAAGCGGATTTTCCGAATCTAACACATCACCTGCATCCCCGATCAGCCGCTGACGTTTTCCTTCAAAAGCAACCAGCGCTGCAAGTTCTGCGATCTGGCAATGTCTGCTCTTTCCACTCTGCTTTGCCAGCTCCTGTTTCACTTCACTTGAAAAAGACATTCTTTATTTTCCCCTTAAAGCATCTTTGCCAATATCCCGATGCTCGATTTTAAGTCCATAACCTTTTCTTCCCGACAAACGTTTGTATAATTCATTCGCCAGTGTAACAGACCGGTGTTTTCCCCCGGTACATCCGATGGAGATCACAAGCTGGTTCTTGCCCTCCGTAATGTAATTCGGGATCAGAAATTCCAGCATATCTTCGAGTTTGTCAAGAAAGACATTTGCCTCCTGAAACTGCATGACATAATCCTGAATTTCTTTATCATTTCCGGTCTTTGCCCGCAATCCCTCCACATAATATGGGTTTGGGAGAAAACGGACATCAAATACCAGATCGGAATCGACCGGTATTCCATATTTGAATCCAAACGACAGAATCGTGATAAATAAATTCTTATAATCCTGATTCTGTATAAATATTTTGTCCAACTCGGCTTTTAACTCTCTCGTCAAAAGCTGGCTTGTATCTATAATATAATCTGCACGCTCTTTTAAAAACGCCAGACGCTTTCTTTCCTCTTCAATTCCCTTATCCACACGCTCGCCGCCGGATAACGGATGGTTTCTTCTCGTTTCTTTATATCGTTTTACCAGGACAGAATCCTCGGCATCCAAAAACAGGATCTCATATTCAACGCCATTTTCTTTCATCCGGTCTAACACACTATGCAGCTCATCAAATGACTGACCGCTTCGTATATCAATGCCGACCGCAACTTTCTGTAATTCCGCACTCTGTAATGTTGTAAGTTCTACAAACTTTTCCAGTAGCGGAATAGGAAGATTATCAACGCAATAAAACCCTATATCTTCCATCATCTTTATCGCTGTACTTTTTCCTGCTCCCGACATTCCTGTTAAAATTACGAACTTCATCTTATTCTCCATTCTTGCGCTGCTTTTTGCGCATCTCAAGTTTGTGCGTAAGCACAAATCTTGCGTGTGAAAAATCTTATTTTTCACACTATTCTCCATTCCAGAGCGTTTCCCGCGCATCTAAAGCCTGTTTAAAATTCACCGGTCATCTTGACTTCCGGTTCTAACCTGACGTCAAACTTTTCTTCTACAATATCTGAAACATTCTGCATCAGGGTCCTTACATCCGCTGCCGTAGCATTTCCCCGGTTGATGACAAATCCACAGTGTTTTTCTGACACCTGCGCATCTCCCACCTGATAACCTCTTAACCCTGCATCCATGATGAGTTTTCCCGCAAAATATCCTTCCGGTCTTTTAAAAGTACTTCCTGCACTTGGAAACTCAAGCGGCTGTTTTTCCACCCTCTGTTTCTTTAACTCATCCATGCGGGCACGGATCTCTTTTTCCTCTCCATGCAAAAGTTTCATCTTTGCTTCTGTTACAATATAACCTTTTTTTAAAATACAGCTTGTCCGGTAGCCAAGTTCAAGTTCTTCTACCGTAAGTTTTTTCTCATTGCCATCTTTATCTAAGACGGTCACAGCGGTTAAGATATCCTTCATCTCACCGCCGTAAGCGCCCGCATTCATGACAACAGCACCACCGATGCTGCCCGGAATCCCGGCTGCAAATTCCATGCCGGTCAGACCATGCTCTGCCGCACAGTTTGCTGTCTTTGACAACAACATTCCTGCTCCCACAGTGATGCAGTCATCTTCCACACAAATCTCATCTTTTTTTGACAGCATCTCGATCACAGCACCTCTGATTCCACGGTCGCCCACTAAAAGATTGCTTCCGTTTCCGATGACCTGATACGGGATATCATACTCTCTGCACAGACGGATAACGGATGCCAGTTCTGCTCTCTTAGGCTGTATTAAAACATCTGCCGGACCACCCACACGGAATGTCGTATGTTTTTTCATCGGTTCATCCGTAAATATTCTGTTTTCTGCTGTGACTGCTTTAAGTTCTGTCAAAAACTGCTGATTCATGCTTTCCTCAATTCTATGGTTTTACGCTTCTTTTAAGAATGCAACATAACCGTTATATGCTTCATATAAGTCTACTTTGCTGATAAGTTCCCATGGAGCATGCATATTTAATACTGCAACACCACTGTCGATAACACTCATTCCGTAATTTGCCAGAATGTATGCGATCGTTCCGCCGCCTCCCTGGTCTACTTTTCCAAGCTCTGCTGTCTGGAATGATACATTATTATTATCCATGATATTTCTTAAATATCCGACATACTCTGCATTTGCATCATTTGAACCGGATTTTCCTCTTGCACCGGTATATTTATTAAATACAAGTCCTCTTCCAAAGTATGCTGCATTGCGTTTTGTCATAACAGACGGATAATTCGGATCAAATGCTGCGGACACATCGGATGAAAGTACTTTGGAATTTTTCAGGGCGCGTCTTAATTTTAATTCTGAATAATCCTCTGCTGCATTCATAACCTCTGCAACCGTATTTTCAAAGAAACGTGACTGCATGCCGCTTGCACCGACACTGCCGATCTCCTCTTTATCTACAAGCAGACAGACACTCGTGATCTCCGGTTTTTTCATTGCAAGCATTGCCATAAAGGACGGGTATGCACATACTCTGTCATCATGACCATATCCCATAATGATGCTACGGTCAAAACCGTAATCTCTTGCCTCTCCTGCCGGAACAACCTCGATCTCTGCTGATAAGAAATCTTCTTCCTCTATATCATATTCCTTTGCAAGGATCTTCATGATATTTGCTTTTACTTTTTCTTTTGCAGCTTCCTTGTCATCGCCTGTTTCCTCTGCAGGAATACTTCCAATGATAAGATCAAGGTTCTCTCCCTCGATCACCTTTGCAGCCTTTTTCTCAAGCTGCTCTCCTGATAAGTGAATTAAAAGATCGCTGACGCCAAATACCGGGTCACCAGGTTTATCTCCGACATTGACTTTCACAACAGTTCCGTCTTTTTTGACGATCACGCCGTGCAATGCAAGTGGAAGTGTTACCCACTGGTATTTTTTGATACCTCCATAATAATGGGTATCTAACATTGCAAAATCTGTATCCTCATATAACGGGTCCTGTTTTAAATCCATACGTGGGGAATCGATATGTGCTCCGAGAATGTTCATTCCTTCTTCCATGCTCTTCTTTCCGATCACAAACATGGCGATTCCTTTTCCCATGTTGTTTGCATATACACGGTCTCCGGCTTTTAATTTTGTTCCTTTTTCCAATACTTTATCCAGATTTACAAATCCAGCTTCCTCAGCTCTTTTTGCAAACTCTGTGGTACACTCACGCTCTGTTTTGCATTCCGAAATAAACTTTCTGTAATCTTCTGCAAACTGAAATACCTCTTTTCTTTTTTTGCCTTCCGGGTATTTCTCCCATGCGTTTTTTCTTTCCATGACTGATTATGCCTCCATTTATGCTATTCTTTTTAACTCCGGACTTTTATTATTCATCATCATCCGAAGATTTTTTGGTGAGATTCTCCTGCACACGACGGTAAAGCTCCTGTGCCGCATTGTATCCCATCTTTTTCTGTCTGTGGTTGACAGCCGCCGCCTCACAGATGACGGCAAGGTTACGTCCCGGACGGATCGGCAGGGAATGACACACTACCTTGTTGCCAAGGAACTCTGTATATTCTTCCTCTAAGCCGAGACGGTCATACTCATTTTCTTTCTTCCAGTCCTCTAACTTGATGACGAGGTCGATCTGCTGTTTTTCCTTTACACATTCTACACCAAACAGTGTCTTTACATCGATGATCCCGATACCGCGGAGTTCAATAAAATAACGTGTGATATCCGGTGATGTTCCGATCAGCGTGTGCTCATTGATCTTGCGGATCTCTACCACATCATCTGTTACAAGACGGTGTCCTCTCTTGATCAGCTCAAGGGCTGCTTCGCTCTTTCCGATACCGCTCTCGCCCATGATCAGAAGTCCCTCACCATAGACATCTACTAAAACTCCATGGATCGTGATACACGGTGCAAGCTGTTCATTCAGGCAGTAGATAAGTTCTGCCATAAACTCAGAAGTACTGCGTTTTGTGCCAAGCACCGGGATGTTCTTCTCCTCTGCAATCTTTAAGAATGATTCATCCGGCTGTAAATCCCTGCAGAAAATGACACAAGGGATATCATATCCCATAAATTCACGATAGATCTTTTCACGTTTTTTTTCATCTAACTGCTGCAGATATGTGTACTCTACAGTACCGATGATCTGAACCCTGGACTGTTCAAAATGTTTAAAATATCCACTGAGCTGTAATGCCGGTCTGTTCACATCACTGATCATAATGCGATGTCCCTTTAATTCCATATCCGGCAGAAAATTACATAAATCCATGATCTGTGCGATCTTTGCTACTCCAACGCCTTCCATATCCTTTGTCCTCTCCTAAGCATTTTTTCGTAACTATTCTGACGCCATTTTACCATAGACGCTAAAATTCTTCAACTTGAATACTCGTGGAAAAACTGATAAACCGCCTGCGCCGCCTGCTCGTTCATCGACTCTGTCTTTGCAAGTTCTTCCTCCGATGCCTCCCGGATTGCTTCAAGCGACTGAAAGCGGCGCATCAACGCTTTTCTCCGCGCAGGCCCGATTCCCGGAATATCGTCAAGCACAGAGTGTACCTGTTCTTTGCTTCGCAGGGATCTGTGATATTCGATCGCAAACCGGTGTGCCTCGTCCTGGATTCTTGTGATCAGTTTAAATCCCTCACTCGTCCGCTCGATCGGTATTTCCTTATTCTGATAGTATAACCCGCGGGTACGGTGATTATCATCTTTTACCATACCACAGACCGGAATATTTATCTTCAGCTCATCGAGTACTTTAAGCGCAATATTGACCTGCCCACGTCCGCCATCCATCATGATAAGGTCCGGAAATCTTGTAAAACTTCCATATTCTTCCGCTATTTCACGTTCAGCAAGATCTTTTTTCTCCTGCATGCCGTGCGTAAAACGTCTGGTCAGCACCTCATGCATCGACGCATAATCATCCGGTCCTGTGATCGTTTTTAACTTAAATTTACGGTAATCACTACGCTTTGGCTTTCCTTTCTCATAAACGATCATGGAACCAACTGTCTCAAAACCATTAATGTTTGAAATATCGTATGCCTCGACACGCGAAAGACCTTCCATCCCCAGAAGATGTTCGATTTCTTTCATTGCACCGATGGTTCTTCCCTCCTCGCGTTTGATTTTCTCACGATCCTGCGAAAGAACCAGTTCTGCATTTTTCTGTGCCAGCTCGACTAACTTCTCCTTCATGCCCTTCTGCGGAACACGGATATAAACCTTTGCACCACGTTTTTCACCCAGCCACTCAGCTAGGACCTCGTGATCCTCGATCTCCTCCGGCAGCATGATCTCTCTTGGGATAAACGGTGTCCCTGAATAAAACTGTTTTAAAAAGGTTGTTAAGATCTGGCTTTTGGTATCTTCTGTTCCGACTCTGACATAAAAATGATCCCTGCCGATCAGCTTTCCATCGCGGATGAAAAATACCTGAACCACTGCATCCCTGTCATCCGACGCAAGTGCGATGATATCTTTATCCTCTCCATCTGTATGCGTGATCTTCTGCTTCTGCGCGATCTGACGCACACTGCCTAAAAGTTCCCGGTATTCGATTGCCTTCTCAAACTCCAGATTTTCGGATGCCTCATTCATTTTCTGTTCTAATGATTTTAAGATCGGCGCATAATTTCCATTTAAAAATTCAACGGCAGCATCGACTCTTTCCCGATACTCTTCTTTACTGATATATCCCTGGCACGGCGCCTGACACTGGTGGATGTGATAGTTCAGACACGGACGCTCCTTGCCGATATCTCTTGGCAGAACACGGCTGCAGGTGCGGAGCTGGTAAAGTTTATTGATCAGTTCGATCGTATCCTTTACCGCCCCTGCACTGGTATATGGTCCAAAATATCTGGACTTATCTTTTTTCTGCTGACGTGAAAAAAGTACCCTTGGAAAATCCTCGCCAACCGTTACCCGGATATAGGGATATGTTTTATCATCACGCAGCATGGTATTGTATTTTGGACAATGCTCCTTGATCAGATTGCACTCTAAGACAAGTGCCTCTAATTCCGAGTCTGTAATAATATACTCGAAACGTGCGATCTGTTTTACCATCTGCGCCTTTTTGATCCCCTCATCATGACTCGGCTGAAAATACTGGTGTACTCTCTTTCGTAAGCTGACAGCCTTTCCAATATATATGATCGCATCGTGGCTGTCGTGCATAATATAAACTCCCGGCTGATCCGGGAGTTTTTTTAATTCTTCTGCGATGTTAAACATGAAACCTCATTCCTGCTCTGATCGTTCTGTTTATACTTATCCTGCTGATATTTATCTTATTTTTCAGCTTTTATTTCTGATACTTCTTCAGCGAAGCCTCTGCTGCGTTATTTCTGGTGTTCCTCATGTGCTGCTGTCTGATCGTCTACGACCTGATCAATAAAACTGCCCTTTTCCAAGGATACAGTATTCTGATCTTCCGCTGCACGTGAAGTTTCTGCTTCTGCCTGCTTTTTTATTTCTGTCTGTCCTTCCGTTTTTGCATGTTCTTCTGTTTTCGCCTGCTCTAACGCATTTTTAGCATCCTCTGCCTGTTCGAAGAATGTTTTTTTCTCCTCTTCTTCCGGCTCCGGGATTCCTTTTAACTCGCGGAAAATCTTCATGAATTCTTTTCCGGTGATCGTCTCATGCTCGTAGAGATATTCTGAGATCTTGTCGAGAACCTCCCTGTTTTCTTCAAGCATGCGGTATGCTTCATCATAACTGCTGTTGATAATGGACAGTACTTCCTGATCGATCTGTGCAGCCGTCTCCTCACCGCAGATCAATCCTGCACGGTTATCTAAGTACTGGTTTTCAACTGTTGCAAGACACATCATGCCAAATTTATCAGACATACCGTACTGTGTGACCATAGCTCTTGCGATCGAGGTCGCACTCTCGATATCGTTGGCGGCACCGCTGGTCGCAGAACCAAATACAAGCATCTCTGCTGCACGGCCTGCCATATAAGTCGTGATCTTTGCAAGCAGTTCATCTTTGGTCTGTAAATATTTCTCTTCTTCCGGAGTCTGTAAGGTATATCCAAGTGCACCCATGGTACGCGGCACGATCGTGATCTTCTGTACCGGCTCGGTATTTTTCTGCAATGCCGTTACCATCGCATGTCCTACTTCATGATAAGATACGATCTTGCGCTCCTTGTCACTCATGATACGGTCTTTTTTCTCTTTTCCTCCGACTGCAACAAGCTCAAATGCATCAAATAAATCCGCCTGATTGACAAACTTTCTTCCATTTTTAACAGCATTGATCGCAGCCTCGTTGATCATATTTGCAAGATCAGATCCTACGAGTCCGGCCGTTGCCAGTGCAAGTGCATCAAGATCTACGGTCTCATCCATCATAACATCTTTGGAATGGACTTTTAATGTCTCTAAACGTCCTTTTAAGTCAGGTTTATCTACGATAATACGACGGTCAAAACGTCCCGGCCGAAGCAGCGCCTTATCAAGTACCTCCGGACGGTTTGTCGCTGCTAAGATCAGAAGTCCCTTCGATGTATCGAAACCATCCATCTCTGCCAGTAACTGGTTTAACGTCTGCTCACGCTCATCATTGCCGCCGTAACGGGTATCACGGCTCTTACCGATCGCATCGATCTCATCGATGAAAATGATACACGGTGCCTGTTTCTGTGCTTCTTTAAACAGGTCACGCACACGGGAAGCTCCGACACCGACAAACATCTCCACGAAATCCGATCCTGCCAGTGAGAAGAACGGAACCTTCGCCTCACCTGCCACCGCTTTTGCAAGCAATGTTTTACCAGTACCAGGAGGTCCTACTAAAAGCGCACCTTTCGGCAGCTTTGCACCGATCTCTGAATATTTCTTCGGATTGTGCAGGAAATCAACAACTTCCTGTAAGGACTCTTTCGCTTCATCCTGTCCTGCTACATCTTTAAAGGTAACACCTGTCTGCTTCTCGACATAAACTTTGGCATTGCTCTTGCCAACACCCATAGCACCGCCGCCCATACGTTTCATTAAAAAGCCGAGCAGTACCCAGATCAGTACTAATGGGATCAGATAACTTAAAATGCTGTAGATCCAGGTGGAAGTGTTATCCGGAATCACTCCATAGATCTCCACACCTTTTTCTTTCAAAAGCGGGATCAGATCTTCATCTGCCACACGTCCGCAGTAATAAGTCGGCTGATAAGGACTCTTATCCTTTGTGACCGGCGTGATATCGATCTCGTAAGAACCGATCTCTACGGATTTGACTTCTCCTGCCTCTACTTTTTCTAAAAATTCCGAATAAGAGATCTCCTGAGTGCTCATCTGTGAAAAACGGTTTGACACCATGCTCATGATAAACAACACGATGAGGGAAACCAGGACAAATGCCATGATGAGCTGTCCGTTATGGTTGTCCCTGCCGCCGTTACCGCCATTATTTCCACCGCCATTGCCGCCGTTATTGTTGTAATTGTTATTTCCATTATTGTAATTATTTGGTCCCTGATTATCCATAATCTATCCTTTCCAAACATCTGCGGCCTATGCCACATCTGGATTTTATCTGATATTCGTCAATATCTTCTTTATTATATTGAAAACCAAACGCAAAAGCAATACGCAGTTCATGAACTTTTGGTGTGATTTCTAAATTATTTCTAAATTCACTTTTATCTTTTTTAAGTTTTGCTGGATTTTGCGTAAACTTAGTTGTATACTATATGGGTTATTAAATACGTGAAATTTTTTTAATTTACTATAATTATGAGGAGGAAAACCCTATGCCTGTAAAATATGTCTTTGTCACCGGCGGTGTCGTTTCCGGTCTTGGTAAAGGTATCACGGCAGCTTCCCTTGGAAGATTATTAAAAGCACGTGGATACAAAGTAACCATGCAGAAATTCGATCCGTATATCAATATCGATCCCGGAACCATGAACCCGATCCAGCATGGTGAAGTCTTCGTTACCGATGACGGTGCAGAAACAGACTTGGACTTGGGACATTATGAACGTTTTATCGATGAAAGTTTAACAAAAAATTCCAACGTGACCACCGGTAAAGTTTACTGGTCTGTGCTCCAGAAAGAGCGCCGCGGTGATTTCGGTGGAGGTACCGTTCAGGTTATTCCGCATATTACAAATGAGATCAAGAGCCGTTTTTACCGCAATTTCACTTCCGATGAAACACATATCGCGATCATCGAGGTTGGTGGTACCGTAGGAGATATCGAAAGCCAGCCTTTCTTAGAGGCGATCCGTCAGTTCCAGCATGAGGTCGGACACGAAAATGCGATCCTGATCCATGTGACACTGATCCCTTATATCAAGGCTTCCGGTGAACTTAAGACGAAACCGACACAGGCAAGTGTAAAAGAACTTCAGGGAATGGGTATCCAGCCGGATATCATCGTCTGCCGTTCCGAACATGAACTTGACCAGAGTTTAAAAGACAAGATTGCCCTGTTCTGTAATGTTCCAAACGGCAATGTACTGCAGAATCTTGATGTTGAGTACCTTTACGAAGCACCTCTTGCCATGGAAAAAGAAAATCTTGCCAAGGTTGCATGTAAGGCTCTGCATTTAGACTGCCCGGAACCCGATTTAAAAGACTGGGAATCCATGGTAGACGCCCTGCGTCATCCGAACAAAGAAGTAAAGATCGCTTTAGTCGGAAAATATATCGCTCTGCATGATGCATATATCTCCGTAGTAGAGGCATTAAAACACGGCGGTATCGCTGAGCGCGCTACCATTGATCTTCACTGGATCGATTCTGAAACTTTAAATGACGACAATGCCAAAGAGCTGCTTGGCGATATGGCAGGCATCATTGTTCCGGGAGGATTTGGTTCCCGCGGTGTTGAAGGTATGATCTCCGCTGCAAAGTATGCCCGTGAAAACAATGTTCCATACCTTGGTCTCTGCCTTGGTATGCAGGTAGCCATCATTGAATTTGCAAGACATGTCTGTGGCTTCCATGATGCACACAGCGTTGAGCTTGATCCGAACACCACACATCCTGTCATCGCACTGATGCCGGATCAGAATGGTGTGGAAGATATCGGCGGTACTTTAAGACTTGGTTCTTATCCATGTGTATTAGATCCAACATCTAAAGCCCGCGAGCTTTACGGTTCCGAGGAAATTCACGAAAGACATCGTCATCGTTACGAGGTTAACAACGATTTCCGTGCAGCACTTACCGAAGGCGGCATGAAACTCTGTGGTACTTCCCCGGATGGAAGAATCGTAGAAATGATCGAGATTCCGGATCATCCGTGGTTCCTTGCAACACAGGCACATCCGGAGTTCAAATCCAGACCGAACCGTCCGCATCCGTTATTCAAAGGATTTGTAGAAGCTGCTGTAAAAAACAGTATGAAATAAATTTGACACATGAAAAAGAAAAGCTGGCTTACCGGTCATTCCGGCAGTCAGCTTTTCTTTTTTATTATCTTAAGATCTTGTAACCATTCTACAACTGTTCACACATCCATGTGACCCGTACACATTCCTCATTTTATTTTCCAAAATAAGCATCTACACCATCTGCGATTCCTGATGCGATCTTCTGCTGGTAATCGTCGGTTGCCATCTTAAGATCTTCCTCTGCATTGGTCATATACCCCATCTCAACGATCGTAACCGGAACCTGGCACCAGTTGATACCGCTCATCGTGTCTGTCTCCCAGACGCCTTCGCTCTTTGCCCCGGTTGCCACACACATGGAGTTAATAATGCAGTCAGAAAGTTTTCTCGAATTTTGATAAATATTTGAACAATATGGATTTGCCGCCGTCGGGCAGATCGTCATCGCACCGTTTGCTGCTGCATTGGTGCTTCCATTTGCATGGATTCGGATAAACGCTGCCGCATGATTATTATTGGCAACTGCCGCACGCTCGGAATTACTGATATTGACATCATTGGTCGTCCGGATCATCAACACCTGATAGCCGCGCGCCGTAAGTTCCTGCTGCAGCTTTAAAGATACCTGAAGTGTCAGTTCGTATTCCGCAAGCCCGCTCGCCACACCTGTTGTACCGGAAGCAACTTTCGCTTTTGTCTCAGATGCGCCTGGCCCGATCGGCTCTTTTTCGTTATTTCCTTTTGCCTGATGTCCGGCGTCGATCACAACGAGATTACCGGAAATGTTTGTCTGGGCTGTATCTGTCTGCGTGTTTTCCATCTCAGCAGACTGCTCTGTGCCAGTCTGGGGATTTCCAGCCTCAGCAGACTGCTCTGTGTCCGCAGTCTGTGATGATGCACTCTCCTGCTCCGAATCTGCTTCTCCCTTAATCACCTCTGTTGTAATGATTTCTTCTGTTTCCCGGGTCTCCGTTGGTGCCAGTTCTGCCGGCTCTGTTTCTTCCGTCTGCTCTGTTTCCTGTGTTTTTGTCTGTGCAGTTTCTGTCGCTTCTGTCAGGATCTGCTCTGTTGCAGTCTGTTCTCCCTGCCCTTGTATTTCTGTGACATTTTTCTCTTCAGCAGACACCTGGGCAGATCCGTTTTCATCCGCTTTGCTGCCACATCCCGTCATAAAAGACGCCCCCGCCAGTGTCGTACATAACAATAACGCCAGTAATCTTTTCTTCTTTTTTATATTGCCCAAACTCATATATTTCTCCATTCTTTTTGCTTATTATCTGTCTGTAACATTACATCTGATGCCTTACCACCGCATACTCATCATCCAGCTGGTAGTACGGACACTCTTTATAATGTCCCTGCATCAGGCGCGCAGCATCATCCTCGTCCATGTCCACTTCGCAGTAATATTCCTCATCATCTTCATCGTATACATTGTATACACAACTGTCACAGCTCGCCATAACATCCTCCAATTCTTATTGCCGTATTTTCCATATCCTGTCTGCTGCTTATCTTTCACTTCCGACTCTTCCGCAGAACATTATCTCCACGTTGAGATCACTTCGTCATAAAGCTGTTCTAAAAATTCTTTCAAAAGTGTGCGCTGGGTATCCCAGTATTTCTCAGTGATCTCGTCTCCGTCCGGTGTGTTTTCCGTCACATCCATAACTGCATCTAAGATCTCCGGGTTCAGATCATCCATCGCCTCCTGCACGGCAGCCTCAAAATCACAATACGCCTCACTGGTCAGGTATAGGATGAAATTCTCGCGGTTTAAATTTCTTGCCTCATAACTTCCGGTAAAAATATCATTTCCCACCGATGCGATCTGTTCGAACTCTTCCTTTACCGTTGTATAGTCAACCGGGCAGTAACTCTCCGTAAAAAATTTATCAAACACTTCTTTGTCAATCTTTTGTTCCATGCTGTTATCGTCTCCTTGCATTTTTTGCGTTCCCATGTTATTTTAGCATAGAAACCGTTCACAGAAAAGACCGCATATCTGCGGTAATCATGGGCAACCCACTACACGGGCAAACCGTTTACCATAATATAGAAGAAACGAGGTTTATTATGACTGAATATCAAAATCTTCCAAACGATCCTGCTATGCTTTTAAGTTTCGTCAATACACAGCTCCGCGACAATTATCCGTCTTTTTCTGAGCTTGTTGCCGCATTTCATGCAGATGCCGATGCGATCACTGAAAAATTAAAAATGATCGATTACGAATATGACGAAACCCAAAATCAGTTTGTATAACATTTATTCCGGTACTTCATCATTCAGATATTTTCTGACACGCTTCCAATTCGGATAAAACTGTGTCATATAGCCCCAGAACACGGCATTATGACTCGGTTCTAAAATATGTGTCAGTTCATGCACAACCACATACTCCAGACACTCCGGCGGCTTTTTCGCCAGTGCGAGATTGATATTGATGTGGTGTGTTCTCACATTGCAGGAACCCCAGCGTGTTTTCATCTGGCGTATCGTAACACCGGATGCCTTTACGCCCATGACGGGTTCCCATTTTGCAATCAATTTTTCCACGTCTCTTTTCAAAAGCAGTTTCTGCTGTTTTAATTCCGCTTCGCTTAATTGTCTTACCTCCCTGCGTCCCTCTTTCGCACGCAGATATTTTTCCCTGTAAACCCGGATCCAGTCGATCCGCTCCTTTGCAAAACGGTAAATCCGCTCGTCGCTCATCTGATGCGGCGCCGAAATGCGCACACTGCCATCCTCTTTACTGATACGCAGATACATATTTTTCATGCGTTTTTTCGTCACAATGATCGGGATCTCTTCTATCGTGAAACTGTATGTTTTTTCTCTCATATCCGGCCTTTCTGATAATTTTCTGAATTTTAATATGATTCGATTTTCAAAAAATGAAATCCACCTTTTGATAATCTAATCCCATAAATGAAGAAACCCCGGTAACATCACTGTTCCGGGGTTCCTCCGAGGAGTTTAGTTATGAAAATGTTAATCTATATAAAGGAAATTGCCTCGAAAGAATTGTCGGGATGTACAGCCTTTATTCTATACAACCTTGTTTAACAACCCGCCTGGGTAAGCGTTGTTAACTTCTTTCGATGGTTACAGTATACGGAAAAAATATGTCTTAAGTGTGACGATTTTCGAAAAGATTTATAAAAATCCTTATTTTTGTTTTTATATTTTATTTATAAATACAATTCTTTCCACATGATAATTTATGTTATAATAAAATCCTAATGTAACAGACAGGAGGACTTTATATGACCGAAACACCTTTATTTGAAAACCGGAGATACTGCGAAGAATGTCACTGTCTTCTTCCCACATCCTACGAGGGAACATTGTGTCCCCGCTGTTTAGAACAGGAACTTTTTCATCAGGTAAAAGAATATATTCAGACAAACAACGCCACCGCTTATGATGTTGCAACACATTTTCATCTGCCGCTCAGCCGCATTAAAGAATGGATTGATGACGGGATGATCGAATACAAAGACATTCCCGGCCACAAACTTTAAATGACTATTTCAAAAATCCATTGATAATCTGTTCTTCCGCTTCTTTTTCTGTAAGTCCAAGTGTCATCAGCTTGATCAGCTGCTCTCCGGCTATTTTTCCGATAGCAGCTTCATGGATCAGATTTGCGTCAATATTGTTGGCAGTCAGCTGCGGACTTGCAGTCACACAGGCGTTATCCATAATGATGGCATCACATTCACTGTGTCCTGCACAGGCTGCATTACCATTCATAACGGAGAAAAATTCCTGTTTTGATTCCCCTTTTGCAACAGAACGTGACACCAGATTCACACTGGAATTATCCCCGTTAATATCCACATGAAAATCTGTCTTCGCGTACTGTTTTCCGTGTGTCATGATCTTCTCATGAATTTCTAAAGATGCATTTTCTGCAAGATCACCTTTTGTCACACGGACTGTGGAATCAATCCCTTTGATCTGGGTCGTCTCCATCTCCATATGTGCACCCTCTTTTAAGTGCACAATGGTCTGCGGATTCATGATATTCTCTCCGTTGCCGTCACCCTCGCCGTAATGGCGCTCAATGTAGCGGACCTTTGCATTTTTTTCCAGATAAAACGTATGCACACCGTCATGTTTGGAAGTATCTACACCACAGTTATGGATCCCGCATCCTGCCACGATCGTGACATCTGCACCCTCACCGATATAAAAATCATTGTAAACACATTCCTGCATTCCACTTTCACTCAAAAGAACCGGAATGTGTACACTCTCATTGACCGTTCCCGGTTTGATGATAATATCGATTCCGTCCTTATCAGTCTTTGTTACAATATCAATATTTGCAGTTGTATTTCTTCCGAGTTTGGTTCCGTTGGCACGAATGTTATAGGCACCCTCCGGGATCTCGTGCAGTCCTGCCACCTGCTCTAATAAATTTTTCTGTATTAAATCCATTTTTATCCTCACTTCCTCATACTCATACATTACAGCTTGCTGGTCAGTGTCTCACAGGCCCCTGCTGTATGAAGCAGTTCCGGAAGTACTTCTTCCTTGGTTCCGATTGTCTTAACCTGTCCGTTTGCGATCACCACGATCTTATCTGCAATGTCTAAAATACGCTCCTGATGTGAAATGATAAGAATCGTTCCCTGAATCTCATCACGCATTTTTTCAAATACCCTGATCAGACTGTTAAAACTCCAGAGATCGATTCCCGCTTCAGGCTCATCAAAAATGGAAAGCTTTGTTCCGCGTGCCGTGATCATCGCGATCTCAATACGCTTTAACTCACCGCCGGAAAGACTGCCATTGATCTCACGGTCAATATACTCTCTCGCACACAGACCAACCTCCGATAAGATCTCACAGATCTCATTCACCGTCATCGTTCTTCCTGCTGCGATTGTGATCAGATCTTTGACTGTCAGTCCTTTAAAATGTACCGGCTGCTGAAATGCATAGCTGATGCCATGTTTTGCACGCTCGGTAATATCAAGTTCTGTAATATCCTCTCCATCTAAAATGATCTGACCGGATGTCGGCTTGATGATTCCGGCAATGATCTTTGCAAGTGTGGACTTTCCTCCACCGTTCGGTCCGGTGATCGCCACAAAATGCTCATCGATCGTAAGGCTGACATCTTTTAAGATCTCTTTGTTGTCCTGATTGTCCTCTACCTCATAAGTGATATTTCTTAACTCTAACATTTCTTCCTCCGTCTGCGTTTCGCCGCTTATCTTACCACGGAACGCGGATATTTTACCATAACTTCATCGAGCATCTCATCATCCGGCTCAAACTCATAACGCACAAGTCCTTTTTCGCCCTTTGCGATCAGCTCATACACCTTTGCCTCCGGGTCACCGGAAGTCAGATTTTTATATGCCAGATTCTTGTCATTTTCGTATTTGTATACGCTTCTGTCACCTCTTGGAGCAAATCCAAGTACATCATCCATCTGCACGCTGCCGATGGCTTTACGTTTGCTTTTTGCCTTGATCCGTGCGAAGCGGAACTCTCCATCATAATAGGTATATTCGTACTCTATATCCGAACGAAATGCCTGAAAATACCATACCAGTGCAAATGCGATTCCCGGGATCAGAAAAATAATCGGATTCACAAATGTAGCCAGCAAAAACATCAGGCAGGCAAGGATAAACCATGCTGTAGTTAACATTTTTTTGGAACCTGTTTTCTTTTTCGGAACGATCACTAATTTCTCATGCATATAATCTTCTCCTGTTTTCTTATATTTACCTGTTTTTTGACATACTCTTTTGGGCAGGCTGCCTTTTCCACCATCGTGGAACTGGTTCTATTTCACATACATCAGCATCTCTTTTGCAAGTCTGCCACAGGTCATACTTCTTATATTATCATGTAACAACTTGTCAGGCAAGGGCTGTCCCTCCATTCTCTGCATAAATACAGGAAATTTTATACATTTTTTATTTTTCTGTACATCGCACCTGTTATCGTGTAAAATAAAAGCAAATGGTTTTTTCGTAATTTTTCGCAGTTTTGCAACACATTTTTTACACACAATAACTTTTTATCATGGAGAATAAAAAAATGATCAATTATCACTATGAAAAAGATGCATTTTCCACATTTCAGGAAGGAATCCGCCGTGAATGGGCGCTGACCAACGGCATCGGCGGTTATGCCGGAAGTTCCCTCATCGGTGCTCACAACCGGACGCATCAGGGTTATCTGATCGCGAGTCTCCACCCGCCGATCGAGCGCTATCTTGTTTTTTCCAAGATCAATGAATCTCTGTCCGTATTTGCAGCAGAAAGCACTGGCAGTTCTGACGAAAAATTTCATCCCATTACGGACACGTTAAAAAAAGGATCTGTTCCAGCTGTATCTGCAGTGTATAACCTTGAGACTTCACAGCATAAGAAAAATGGCGAAACCTGTTACACACAGGGGCAGGAATATCTCGTCTCTTTTTCTTATGACGGAAGTGTTCACTACACATACCAGGCGGGCGATATCACGATGAAAAAACATATCTGCTTAAAACATGGTGCCAATGTGTGTGCCATTGCCTATGAAATCGAAAATAATGGTCCGGATGCTTCTCTCACACTGGTTCCGCTTTTTAATTTCCGTGAACACAGCGCATCCAGCCGCCCGGAAGATTTTCATTTTCGTACTTCCCTGATCGACAATTCACTCTGCCTGATCCCGGAAAGCCATCCTGATACTGCCATTTTGTTCCAGACCAGTGAAGGTATTTTTTCCGACCATACGCCTATGTTCGATATTGACATGCAGCTTCAGACCGAAGTCGATCTTGAGACGGACGGACTCGACTGTCATTATTGTCCACATGAAGTCACTGTTTTTCTTCCGGCGAAAAGCCACAAACAGATTTCCGTGCTCTGTTCCGTGATCGCTGCCGATGAAACATTTACAGATATCACGGCAGATACCGCTTTTGACATTTTAAAAGAACGGGAAAAGTATACAAAATCACTCTACGAAATGGCAGGTATCCACGATGATTTTGCAGATCGCCTGGTTCTCGCCGCGGATCAGTTTCTCTGTGACCGTGCTTCTACCGGCTATAAAACCGTGCTTGCCGGGCTTCCATGGTTTACGGATTGGGGCCGTGACACGATGATCGCATTTACCGGGCTGACGCTCTGCACCGGGCGCAGAAAAGATGCAGAGGAAATCCTTTTAACTTTTTCCAAATACATCCGTCACGGGATCGTGCCAAACATGTTCCCGGATGACAATGCCGCTCCGCTTTATAATACAGCGGACGCTTCCCTGTGGTATTTTTATGCGGTATGGCAGTATCTGCAGTATTATCCGGATACCGCTGCAAATGCTTTCGTACAGGAAAATATTTATCCTCATTTGAAGGAAATCATTTCCGCTTACAAAAACGGCACAGATTTCAGTATTTATATGGAGGAGGACGGGCTCATCCATGCTGGAAGCGGTCTTGACCAGATCACCTGGATGGACGTACGCGTCGGTGACTGGGTTGCCACCCCGCGCCACGGAAAACCGGTGGAGATCAATGCGCTCTGGTATAATGCGCTGAAGGTCATGGAGGAACTTGCCCGGCGGTATGAAGGTGGGGATGATGTTTTGGTTACTGGCGGTTATGCCACAAGTTCCGGCAGTGAGGTTTCTGTTGCTGGTGCTGCCACGGGGTTGGACAGTCATGTTATGACCTCTCACGACTACGCCGCACTTGCGGAACTTGTAAAAGCATCGTTCTGCAGGAAGTTCTGGTGGGAAGAAAAGGGCTGTCTTTACGATGTCGTGGACGGGGATGAGCCGGATGACCATCTTCGCCCAAACCAGATCTATGCGGTGTCACTGCCTTTTACCATGTTATCGAAGGAGCAGGAAGCAAAAATCGTCGCATTTGTCAAAAAATATCTTTATATAGGCTGCGGACTTCGCTCTCTCACCAGTGACCATGCGGACTATCACGGCATTTACTGTGGTTCCCTGCCAAAGCGTGATGCAGCTTACCACCAGGGTACGGCATGGGGATTTCTGCTCGGCGGTTTTCTGTCCGCTTACGCAAAAGTCCACGATCACTCGCCGGAATGTACCAAAGAGCTGCTTTCCCTGCTCGGGCCGGTGCGTCATCATCTGACCGACAACGGCTGCATCGGCTCGATCTCCGAAATCTTCGACGGGGATGCACCTCACAATCCAAGAGGATGCTATGCGCAGGCATGGAGCGTCGGCGAGACACTGCGTGCTTATATGCAGGATGTGCTGCCGTATATGTAACTTCCGTCCTGCTATCCTGCTATACGCATGATATACAAATGTACTGACATGCGTTACCGTATAATATAATCTCTCGACAGCAAGGTCAAAAAACATATCACTTTACAATTTAACAGATGCACACAATGGGTGAAACCTCGGTATTTAAATCTGGTTTCACCCATTTTTTCTAACTATTTAATGACTTTCTATTGATTTTGGGCGAAATCTTCCTTTTTCTACTCATTTCGCCCTGGTTTTTCCGATTCTGTGGGTTATTCTGATTGATTTCACCTCTATTTCACCCATTCTACCCCATATTGAAGTATATTCCCGTAAAAACCGGACGAAATCCCTTTGTAATGTGCAGTTTTCGCCCATTCTGTTTCAAACTAAACGAATTGGGTTTACGTTACTTTTATTTTTGTGCGCTGCGCTGGCAATGTGGCATATGCTTGCTCTAAAATGACCCGTCTATGTTTTCCTAATTATTGCGAAAATTCATATTATTAAAAAAATTTGCATTTTCTGCTTGACAGCAAAGCCATTTTCCTTTAAAATAAGTTTTGTTGTGAGACGCCCAGTTAGCTCAGTTGGTAGAGCAGAGGACTGAAAATCCTCGTGTCTCTGGTTCGATTCCGGAACTGGGCATTAGAGCAGAAACAACAGTTTCTGCTCGGCAGTATTCAATTTCATACATCTTATGCGGGTGTAGTTCAATGGTAGAACACCAGCCTTCCAAGCTGGATACGTGGGTTCGATTCCCATCACCCGCTCTCTGTTACAGGTATTAAAACTGAGTTCCGATGGAACTCAGTTTTTTTAGTATCTGTTATGAGGTGGGGGATTGCACCTGCTTTTCCGTTTTTACTTGAACAGCCCAACCAGTTTCTCCCAAAACGTTTCTTTTTTCTCTTCCGTGACAGTCTCTTCCTTTACTTCCTCTTTCTGGATTGCCGGTGTCTTAATGACAAACAGCACTGATTCAATGTTTGTATTTTTTCTGATACGAAGGATACTGTCTCCACATCTTTTCCTGTCATATCATCAATCGTATCCGAAATCTTATCTGAGATCTTTGTATCAAGATCCGCTGTCTCCGACTGGAATTCATCGGTGCCGTCACTCAGCTCTTTTGTGCCTTCCTTCATTTCTTTTGTTCCGTCCTTTAATGCTGCCGCTCCCTCTGCTAATGATTTGCTGCCGTTTTGCAATGTAAGCGTGTTGTCTGCAAGCTGTCCGGCTCCGCTCTGCAATGAAAGTGCTCCGTTTAAAAGACTCTCTGTTCCCGCAGAAAGTGTTCCTGCGCCATCTTTTAAACTCTGTGTTCCTTTTACCAGTTCCTGTGTTCCCTGATACAATGTGGCTGTTCCGTCTGCAAGATCTTTTGCGCCGCCTGTGATGCTTGCATAACCGGTTGTGATTTTATTTACAGCACTTGTGTAATCATTGATTCCGGTATTTCCGGTCGCTGCACACTGATACAGTGCGTTGGCTTCCTGATCGCCGTTTGCCGCAAGTTCACCAATCTTTGCCGTTACCGTATCATCTAACCAGGTCACATCTGTCACACCGTCGATTTCTCCTAACTTTTCCTTATAGGAAAGCGCCTCCGGCAGATAAGAGATCATATCATAGTTGACTGATACGAACTTCTGCGCCATCGCACAAATGACTGCTATTCCAATGAATACTGCAAAAATGATTTTACGATGACGGATCACCAATTCATAAAACTTTTCCACATGCTTTCTCCTTTTTCAAAAAACCTTTCAAACGTTTTCTACTGCTCTCCCTGTATCCTTTTTTCTGATCCCTGCTTTTTCAGTAGATTTTCATTTGTTTTATTTCTGACGATTGTTTTATAATTGACAACTGTTCGTTTTCTGTATAATAATAACAAATCGTTTTTTTCAACGTACAATTGCAATGTATATGATAGTTATTTGACAAAAACAGAATAATTGTCTTTTATTTTTCGAAAGGACGGAATAATTATGGAAGAAAAAACAGATTTAAGAATCCGAAAACCCTACAAGGCACTGTGTGATGCCTTTGTAACTATTTTGGAGAAAAAAGATTTGACGATCTGACTGTGAATGAGCTTTGTGATGAGGCAACGATCCGGCGCGCCACGTTCTATAAACATTTTGCAGACAAGTATGATTTCTTTTCTTTTTTTATCCGCCAAAAGCAGGATCAGTTCATCTCACAGGCAAAAGAGGAAACTCCCCCCAACGGAATTTATGCTTACACGCTCTACCTTACCCAAAGGTCCATACTCTATTTTAAGGAGCACGAATCACTGATCCAGAATATTTTAAAAAGCGACATGTCCGCCTCACCGCTTGATATTTTTAATGAAGAAATACACTCTAACATCTTAAGTAATCTGAAAGAACACCAACAACGCAGCTGCACCTTTTCCGTATCCCCGGAACTTCTCGCCTCGTTTCTTTCCGGCGGCATTTTTTCCACGATCCGTAACTCCGTCTTGCAGCCGCAATTATTTAATACCGATACGATCATGGAAAATATGTCAAAAGTGCTGACCTGTTTAGAAACACTGACGGACCAGAGTACAGAAAATTTTTAGTTACTGCTCCCGCATATAGTGTAAACAGTAACATTTTTTAGAAAAACTTCACAAATTGGCACTTTTTTCATTTTTTTAAGTATGTTATGCTAGTAGAATGATACCGGTGGAGTAACTGGCAAAAATACATGACAAATATTTAGAATTGGAGAAATACCATGGAAAAAAAGACAGATTTTAAGGCACTTTCGAACAAGGCAAAAGTTCAGTATATCTGGGACTATTACAAACTGCATATTTTATTTGGAGGTGTCATTGCTGCGATCGTGATTGGTCTGGGATATCATTTTATCACTTACCGCAAGCCGGTACTCAGCGTCATCATGATCAATATCCAGACAGTCAGCGAGAATGCCGAAACTGCTTTCGACGAATTTTCTGATGCTGCCGGTTATGATAAAAAACAGCAGCCAATCGACGTTTCTGCAAATCTGCAGTTTTCCGATGATCCAAATGCAACAACGGACTACAACGACTACATGGTACTTTCCACGATGATCGGTGCCGGCGGCGAGGATCTGTTTTTCGGTACAGGAAGTGTTTACACCGATTATGCCGAAGAAGGTGCGCTGATGGATCTGCGCACCTATGTTTCGGATGATGTGTTAGAAAAATATAAAGATCATCTGATCTACTCCACCGATGATGGCGAGTCAGAGTCCTATCCATGTGCGATCGAACTGACCGATAATCGGTGGATCCAGAAATATGGCATTTATGACAGCTGCTACTTTGGTGTTTTCAGCCGCTCCGAGCAGAAAGATTACTATACGAAATTTGCGGATTTCCTGCTGAACTACTAATTGGATTGGCAGGCACATTACTGCCTGCTCTGTCCGTAATTTCTTAAATCTGCCCGGCACAGCCTGACATATTATTTCACTATCACCACCGAATATCCCGGCATTGTCAGTGTTCCATCCTGGAGCACTGCCTCTTCTGTGCCCGTCAGCAGTACACCGCCAACTGCAAGATCACCTCCGCTCTTTTCTCCAACTGCAACTCCGGATAAATCTACATCCGCACTCTCCGGAGCAAGATTGTAAACCAGAAGTATTTCCGAATCACCATATGTTTTCTTTATGACACATACCTTGTCATCCGAAATATTCTCCTCAAACTTTACTGTTCCACGGGCTATTTCCGGGTACTCATTGCGGAGTTTTATCGTCTGTTTTACAAACTGGTAAATAGAGTTTCCATCTTCCTCCTGTGTTTCGAGCGCACCGTATTTCATTTTTATGGCATCCATATCAGCAGGTCCCTTGCACATTCCATCGACTGCGCTATCTTCGCTCCAATACATCGGTGCACGCTTATTTTCATCCTTACCGGAACCCTTCATGCCCAGTTCCTCTCCATAATACAGAAAAGCACTTCCAGACATCAACAGATTCATTGCCTGTGCGATCTTTGTCTGTTTTTCACTGTCATCCCCAGAATAATAACCTGCGCCTCGTGCCATATCATGATTTGTGTAAAATGGTGCATCGATATAGCTGTCACTGTACTGGGAAAGATTATCCTGTAGATTTACCAACGCCTTTCCATAGGAAGATGCCGAACCATTTTTAAGCACGGAAGTGATCGTTCCGGTGCTGTCCGCAAAAGAAAAATCAAAACAGCTGTCAATACCACTCTCATAGTATTTTGCGTAGGTATTCTGATCCGTCCAGACCTCCGCCACGATATAGGCATCCTCTTTTTTCTCTTTTACCATGGAATGAAACCATGACAACACTTCCACATTTTTATCCACACTTCCGCTGTAATACTCTTTTGCCGCATCCAGGCGGAATCCGTCCACCCCCAGATCAAACCAGAAGTCTACGATCTTGTCAAATTCATCACGGACTGCCTGACTGCCAAGGTTTAAATCCGGCATCTCGCTCCAGAACTGCGCCTCATAATACCAGTCTGTACCATCGAGCTTACTGTAACCGCCCTGCATTTCCTTAGAAAAATTATAGTAATCCACATAAGGACACTCCGACGCATCCGGCTCTGCTCCCTCCGGCAGGTTTTTCAGGTAATCTGCTGCCGTTTTAAACCATTCATGCTGGGAGGAAGTATGGTTCATGACAAGATCGATAATGACATTGATTCCCCTCTCATGGCATGCCGCGATCAGATTTTTAAAATCGTCCATCGTACCGTATTCCGGGTCAATATCACAGTAATCCGTCACATCATATTTATGGTAGGTTGTCGATGGCATGACCGGCATCAGCCAGATTCCGTTACATCCAAGATCCGTATCTGTCGCCGGATCACCGTCATTGATATAATCTAACTTTTCTGTCAGACCATTCAGATCCCCGATGCCGTCCCCGTCGCTGTCAAAAAAGCTGTACACAAACACCTCATACCAGGTACGGTAATTATCATCAATGATCTGTTCATCCCCGGTATTGACTTCCTGCATCAGAGAAAGGGCGGTCACTCCCCCCTCCTTCGTGTCAGCATCTGCATTTTCATCCTGCCCGGCAGAAGCTATGGCTTGATCCGCAGAACTTTCCGTCGCCATTCCATTCGAATTATCCACAGCATTCCCTGATGAAGCTGTCCCATTTCCACATCCCCCTGCGGAAACTATCAACATACCGGCTAAAACAGCCGCAATGATTCTCTTTTTCATCTCAGTCCTCATTTCTGCGCATATATGCCTGCGCTTTTTCAATTATGTTAAAGTCACAATAGTACACCCAAGCTTCCTGATTGCACTATTTGACCTCAGCATCCTTCAATTACTCTATTAGAATAAAGAGTCGCTTGCGACTCTTTCGCGCTCGAGCGGTGCTGTTTACAGCTAACTTCTGCTCCGCAAGATGCGCATCCTGCCCGGAGGGCTTTTAAATTCATAGGACGCAATTTCCTATGAATTTAAAAAGAGAGCAGAAACAAACCGTCCCTGCTCTCCCGGCAGACTCCCCATCTGCCCAATGACACACCAAAATGTGCCCTCATATTCAATTTGTATCCTGTGGATCAGCCCTTGACAGCTCCGCTCATTCCTTCTACATAGAACTTCTGTGTCATTAAGAACAGAATTGCGATCGGGATCGATACGACAACTGCTCCTGCTGCGAAACAGGTATACCAGCTATCGATATACTCTTTCTCAAGCATCTTCCAAAGACCGATGGATACGGTGTAATACTGTGCATCTGCACGGCAGATAACTTTACCGAAAATAAAGTCAACCCACGGTCCCATAAAGGATGTTAAAATCGTATATACGATGATCGGCTTACTGAGCGGTACAGTAATCTTTGTAAATACATTCCATCTTGTCGCTCCATCGATAATCGCTGCCTCATCCAGCGATTTTGAGATTGTATCAAAAAATCCCTTCGCAACATAAAATCCTGCACCGGAACCGGCGGAGAACACGATGATAAGTGCTACACGGATCATTGCACCATCTGCTAAATTAAGTGCTCTTAAAATATAGTACACAGCGATCATGGACATGAAAGATGGAAACAGACCAATGATCATCGCAATATTCATAAACGGTTTTCTCATCTTAAATCGCATTCTTGACATACTGTATGCCACTGAAAGTACAAAGATGGTAGAAATGATGCAGGTAAAAATTGCGATCACAAAGGTATTCATAAACATCTTCGGAAAGTTTAAAATACTGGTGTCTGTAAATAATTTGATGTAATTATTAAATGTATAGGTTTTCGGGAAAAATGTACTTACATAAGAACCTTTCTCTCCACGGAAACTTGTAAGGATTACCCAGAAAATCGGGAGAACCCAGATAAATGCCAGTATTGCCAGGAAAATGTGAACAATCACATTTATCACTGTTTTACGGATTTTCGCCGTATTGGATGCACCACTTTTTTTCGCAGCCACTGCTGCTGTACTCGTATGTGTCGTGTTCATTACATGAATCCCTCCTCATCTTTATAGGATGCGGTATTGCGATATGTTACCAATGCTACGATCGCAAGTACAATAAATGTCATAATACCGATAACAGCACCTAAGTTATAATAGTTCTTATCAACCGTCAGCTTATACAGCCAGGTAACAAGAAGGTCTGTCTTTCCTGCCGTGGCATCCACCGGAGTAGGATTTCCACCTGACAGAAGGAAGATGACATTGAAGTTATTGATATTTCCCGTAAACTGTGTGATCAGGTACGGTGTCATAACGAATAACATGTAAGGCAATGTGATCTTAAAGAAAGTCTGTACAGCATTCGCTCCGTCGATCTTTGCTGCCTCATAAAGTTCACCCGGAATATTCTGTAAAATACCGGTTACCTGAAGTAACGTATACGGAATACCTACCCAGAGGTTAATAACAATAACCGTTACTCTTGCCCATGTTGCATTTGAAAAGAACGGTAATGCGGTATCGATCAGACCATATTTTATTAACAGCGTATTGACGATACCGGTCGGCTGTAACATGGTACGCATGATCAGCAATGATACGAACTGCGGTACTGCGATGGAAAGTACAAAACAGAATCTCCAGAATGCCTTTCCTTTTGTTTCCTTACGGTTGATGATGATCGCTAAGATCATACCGAGGATATAGTTTAATGCAGTTGCTAAGATCGCCCAGATCAGTGTCCATCCCAATACGGAATAAAACTGCTTGCCGATGCTGTCACCGAAGTTTAAAATCTTCTTGAAATTTGCCAGTCCCACCCAGTCAAATAATACCAGATGATCGTTGACTTTACTGTAGTTCGTGAACGCCATGGTAATGTTATAGATCAGTGGTAAGATCGTAAAAATTAAAATTCCCATAACCGGCGCTGCCAACAGTAATTTATATAAATTTTGATCTAACAAACTCTTGCAGTCTTCTTTAAAGTTGTTTAAGTGCTTTCCTGATTTTGCCAACACTTCCGATTTATAAGAGCTCTTTACGGACTCTCTCCAGACAATGATAAACATTGCTGTAATATAAACTGTTGCCACTCCATACAACAGAATCAGTGCTGACTGGTCACCTGCTGTATATTCATAAATACTCTTTTTTTCGTTCCATACTTTTTCCTGCTCTCTCCATCCAAGAGATGGCAGCATAGATAAATTATAAATTCCTGACTGAATCATGTACCAGATATATGCAGCTTCTACTGCAAGAAACATGATTCCCTTTCCAATTTGTTTATGTGCAATATTTCCTAAGCCCATAATTAACAGGGAAAGTTTTGTGATTATATTTCCTTTTGCCGCCGCATTTGTAACCGTGTACGGTGTTGAAAATTCTTTATTTTTTCCTTTTTTCATTCCAGCCTTTTTCACGTTATGGGCCTCCTTTAAATCTCAATGTAGAAACATCCAGGATGCCCGTCCGGGCACCCTGGGATTTCTATCAGAAGAAATCTTTTTACTGTGCAATGTCTGTGTTCATTGTTGTATTCATATCTTCTGTTTTCTCTGCTGCGTTATCAGCTGTGATCTCACCAGCGACCAGTGCTTTACCCATGTTCTCAGCCGGTGACCAGTAGTTGCTCATTTCGCTTACTAATGGCTGCATGATAGATGTATCTGTCATAACTTTTGTAACTGCCGTAGCAATTTCATCATCTGAGATTGCAATGTTTGTATTTGTAGGAAGGATATTTCTCATATCATAATGATCTTTCTGGGCATCTTCACCTGCAAGGTAAGCCGCTAAAGCCATGGAAACCTGCATATTCTCTGTATTTGGATTAACGCCGATTGCTTTAGATCCTATGAAGGATTTCATCTGACCCTCTGTTCCTCCGATATTTACAGTAGGAAGAGCTGCAACACCCATGTTATCGCCAAGAGCTTCTTTTACAGATTCTGCATCCCATGTACCTGAGAAAATGGCATTAACGCTGCCATCACGTAAACCGGCAATACCTGCTCCGTCTGCATCATTAATGAAGTTTGGATTCTTGCAAAGGTCTACAAGATACTCAGTAACTGCTGCTGCCTTGTCACCACTAAAATCGACACCTGCTGCTGCATCAGTACCATCACCAAATAATGTACATCCGTTTGCTACATAGAAAGCCTGAATATACCAGGAGTTAGATAATGGGAAAGAAACTTTTCCTTTTTCTAACATGGTATCAAAGCTCTTAATATCATCATCTGAAAATACACTCTTATCATAGTACATGAACCATGTATTTGATGTAAACGGGAATGCCACTACTGCATCATTGTAAGTAACAGATGCTGTAATAGAATCAGAGTTTGTTGTAGTTACATAGTCAAGATAGCTTCCTCCAAGCTCTGCTAATGCATTTGCAGATACCAGATCCGGGATGTTATCGTTTGCTAACATATATACATCTGCGGAGTTTTCAACATCCTGTGTAACCGTTGCTTTTGCATCACCCTCTGCACATACACCATAATTGAAAGTGATATCCCAGTTTGGATGAGCTGCGTTGAATGCGTCACACTCTTTTGCAAGCCAGCCTGTGTCCTGATCTTCCTGTGGACTCCATACTGTAATTGTACCGGACCATGGCTCATCTTCAGAATCTGCGGCTGCTGCCTCAGTACCTGCTGTCTCTACGGCTGCTGCCTCAGTACCTGCTGTCTCCTCTGCTGCTGCATCACTTGTTGTGCTGTTGTCTGCTGCTGCATCGCTTCCAGCATTGTTTGCGGCTTTGTTTCCGCATCCTGCTACCATGGTTGTCATCATAGCTGCTACCATTAATAATGACACTGCTTTCTTTTTCATTTTTTTCCTCTCCTTTTCTTTTTCCCAAAAAGTTTTCATGAACTTTGTTTTTATATAAAATGCAATCTGCACTTTATAACATAATTATCTGTGATAAACCGACGCAAGCGTCCGGATCCATGCCCTCCGCTCCTCACTCAGTTCATCGGTTCCAATCCTCCATCTCCAGTTTCTCCCGACGGTGGATGGTGCATTCATCCGCGCTTCATTTCCAAGCTTCATCAGATCCTGCATCTGTATGATCACCACATCTGCAATGCTTGCATAGGCAGCCCGGATCAGCGCATCCGGTATTTCTTCTTTATATTTGATATTCAGATACTCGTACAGATAAGCAAGCTCATAATCTGTTTTGTCCCTGAAGTAACCAACAATTGTTTCATTGTCATGCGTTCCCGCATAAACGACAAGATTGCAGTCGGTGTAATTATGTGGAAGATGTTCGTTTGCCGTATCATCCCCAAATGCGAACATCAAAATCTTGATGCCCGGCCATCCGGTTCTTGCCATCAGCTTCTTCACACCCGGTATCGGACTCTTTCCTGCGATATCCTCAACGATGATGTGTGTATCTCCGATCACTTTTTCGATTGCATCCGTAAGTTTCTTTCCAGGTCCCCTACTCCACTTTCCACTTCTTCCATCTTCTGCCTTGTTCGGTACGACATAATACTTTACGATCGCTGCAAAATGATCAAGCCGTATCACATCAAACAGCGTTGCATGTTCTAACATGCGCGCCTGCCACCAGGCAAATCCGTCTTCTTCCATCCGGCTCCAGTTGTATACTGGACTTCCCCACTTTTGTCCATTCTCTGAAAATGCATCCGGCGGAGAACCTGCAACTCCTTTTGGCGTCCCATCCTCTTCCAATAAGAAAAGTTCCCGGTTTGCCCATACATCCACACTGTCTAATGCCACATAAAACGGAAGATCACCAATCAGCTGGATACCTCTGTTATTTGCATATTCTTTTAATTTTTTCCATTGTTTAAAAAATTCAAACTGGCAGAATTCATAGAACAATATGTCTGTATGTAACGTTGTTTCATACTCTTTTAATGCCTCAGGATCCCGGCTTCGAAGCGGTTCGTCCCACTTCTGCCATTCCTCATCACCAAAATGTTTCTTTAATGCAGTATAAAGTGCATAATCAGAAAGCCATCTGGCATTTTCCTCACAGAACGTTACAAAAACTTCATTTTCGATATCGAATCGTGCGAACGCCATTTTCAAAACTTTAAAGCGGTTCTCATAAATCATCGCATAATCAATATCCGCTTCATCATTTCCCCAATGGAAACTTCGGATCTCTTCCACACTAAGCAGCTTCTCCTGCACAAGATCATCCAGATCGATCAGATATGGATTCCCGGCAAATGCGGAATATGACTGATATGGACTGTCTCCAAAACTGGTTGGACCGATCGGCAGCACCTGCCAGTAACGCTGTTTTAAATCCACCAGCAGATCTATAAACTGGAATGCCGCATCTCCTAATGTACCAATTCCGTATGAAGATGGTAAACTTGTGATCGCTAAGAGGATTCCTGCTCCCCTTGCCATTCTTTTTGCATCCAATGATCTTCCCCGGTCCTTCCTCTCATTTTTTCGCTTTTTTTCGTATCTGTGATAATTTTATTACTGGAAACGTTTTTTGTCAACGAATTTGCAACTTTTAACAGCGTTTTTGCCATATTTGCCGTTTTTGCTATATCGTTTTTGTTTATTTTTACAACGAAAGCGCTCAAAAGTTTCGAAAATTTTAGTATGTCTGCTTGTCAACTTTTTGTTTTCTTTATATAATATAAAAAAATCAACTGTTTTTACTAAGGAGAGGATCTTACCCATGGCAACAATCAAAGATATTGCAACAAGACTCGGTGTTTCCGTCAGTACCGTATCAAAAGGTTTAAATGGCGCGAGTGACATCAGCGAAGAATTACGTCAGATGGTGCTTGACACTGCAGTTGAAATGGGATACGCAACAAAAAAATCAAAGAAAAAAGAAAACCGCAAACTGGCGGTTTTTATCGAAAATATGGAATATGAAACGGAAGATCAGTTTGGCTACGATATCGTACTCGGTTTCAAACAGAATGCTTTCCGCCATAATTGGGATGTCACCGTTATTCCGGTCACACCTGCTTTTCAGCTTACAGAAAAATATGATACATACATGTTAAAGAACGGTTTCTGCGGTGCCTTTTTAGTCGGATTCGCCCTGCATGACGAATGGATGCAGCAGCTTTCCCACACCACAATGCCGACTGTTCTCTTTGATAACTATATCGAAAAAAATCCGAACGTCTGCTACGTCGGCACCGATAACTATGAGGGCATCGACGCAGCCGTAGATCATCTTTATACGCTCGGCCACAAAAAAATTGCTTTCTTAAACGGTTCCCTGCACTCCATGGTATCCGAGCAGCGCCAGGAAGCATTTTATAACAGCATGAAAGCTCACGGACTGACTGTTGATGAGAAGCTGACCGCCTACGGCTATTATGTGGCAGACAGCGCAAAGTATCACGTCCCGACGTTTCTCGGCGCAGGTGCGACTGCGATCATCTGCGGCAACGATCTGATTGCTTCCGGTGTGATCGCTGAGTGTAAGCTGCGCGGTTTCCGTGTTCCGGAGGATATCAGCGTTGTCGGTTTTGATGACCTGCCGCTCTCTGCCTCCTTAGAGCCGCCGCTTACCACGGTTCGTCAGGAGCGCAATGAGCTTGGAAAATGCGCTTACGTCGTTTTAAATTCTCTGGTGCACCACATCCCGTTCTGCCGGACGCAGATCCGCGCCAGACTCATCGAGAGAGAGTCGACGGCACGCTGTCCGGCGGCGCCGGAGATCAAACCGCTGGCTTAAAACTGCCAACAGATTTATCAACACTACTCTGCGTTTCGGACCGCCTCGTATACGGGGCGGTTTTCTTTTGCCGGAAGGCAGATCAGCAGAAACATGGCGGTAAGTTCTATCGTCGCGAGCAGCAGAATTGCAAACCGGTAAGACATGATCTGTCCCAGTGCTCCCGCTGCCATCTGGAATGCCACACTTCCGATCGCAAATACCATATTAAAAAATGCGTTGATACGCGCCCGCATATTTTCGGGCAGATAGCTCTGCACTGCTGTCTCACGGATGGTCGCACTTGAGATGCCAAGTGCCCCACAAAGGAAACGGTTACACAGCATCAGCGGATATGGCAGATATAAAAGTAAAATATCCATCAGTCCATAGACCGTATAGACAAATTTGGTAAACGCATAACGTTTTTTTACCGGTATTTCTTTTTTATACTGAAAAATGCCGCCAAGTCCCCGCCCGATCATTTCCGCACTTTTTAAAAATCCAAGCATTGTGACCGTAAGCCACGGCACTGTCTGGTAAAACGCCTGTATCAGTACGGTATTTCCATCTGACACACCGCTTGTGATACTCATATAAGTATAGATGTTACGAATGCCCTTTTCTTTTTTCAGATAATGAAATCCTTCCCTGATATCCTGACAATACTGCTTCCAGGTATAATCGT
The DNA here is from genome assembly GCF_003463035.1 of Roseburia sp. OF03-24. Lineage (NCBI taxonomy): Bacteria > Bacillati > Bacillota > Clostridia > Lachnospirales > Lachnospiraceae > Roseburia > Roseburia sp. OF03-24. Next base: position 44,192 of record NZ_QSCK01000017.1, read on the forward strand.
CCTGTGCTTCTTCCTTTTCCTCATGAATCCGGCTCTCCACGATGACAGATACCATCGTGATACCGGCAACCAGATAAAAAATGTGTGCCATGGATATTTTTTCATACAAAAAGGTTGCCGCCGGGGACATTGCAATAATGACAAGCGGATAGATCGTATTGCTGACCGCATAACCCTTCTGCTCCATCCCATTCGGTATCAGATTTGGATACCATGCATCATATGCAAGACGGTAAAACACTGAGATTGTTCCCACTGCAAGGACAAATATCAGATACAACAGGTAATTGAATGCATGACCACTGATATAGAGTCCCATTACCGCATACAATACCGCCGTTACAATATCCAGTCCGACGATCCATTTTTTCTTTCCGCCTTTATCAATCAATGGAGCAACTAAAACAGAAAGAACAACGTCCGGCAAAACGCCGCAGATCAGTACCAATGCTGATAAGAATGTAGATCCGGTCTCATCAAATACCAAAAGGCTGATCGGCAGGTTCATGGCTTCGCCGCCCACAGCAGTTAAAATGGTTGCGATAGTGATACTGGTAAAATCTTTTGTCCAGAGTGTTTTTTGCTTGTGTGACATGTTTTCCCTCATTTCATGTTTTGTAGTATAGCGTAAAGATTATGATGTCCGGAGCAAATAGTGGATTCCAGACATCATATATCGATTGCTACAGTTATTATATATTCCACTTTAAACTAGATAAAGCGAATTGATTTGGGAAAATCGGCACAAAAAAAGCACGCTAAAACGTACTTTTTCTGGTCTTTGCGGAAATTTGTTCACTAAACTCCAGTGCCTTTTTATATTTTCGCTGCCTCGTATAGGCTTCTAAAATCACATTTTTATACTGATAGAGGAAACCAAACGACTTTTCTTTTATGAGTGCCCTGATCAGTCGTTCGATCAGATCTAAATATGCCGGATCCGCCGTAAAGTCTTGCTTTTGTTCCATGCAAAGTTCCTCATACATCAGACGCTCTGCCATCTTACCCTTCATATCTTTCCGGGAAAGTAACTGTTTCATTATTGCAAGATAATGATCCGCCTCCCCGGTATTTCCAAGGAGAAGATGTAACCATGCCTTTTTATGACAGAGCAGGAAATCTTCTGACCGGACACGGTTTAAACAGTCGAGTGCTTCCTCATATCTTCCAACTGCAAGATAGGTCGCCCCCATATTATAATATAATCCCTGCTCGTATTCTTTCCACCATCCGGTATTCTGCAATAGCCTTCTGGTGCGCTCATAATAGACGGTCATCATCTCATCCATATCGACACATGCATATGCGCTTCCATTCATAAAATAATAATCCGCCAGTGCATATACATTTCCCTCTTCTAATGCCGCCGTCACAAAACGGTTCTCCATCCGGTGAATCGCGTCGTATTCTGCCTGTTCATAATAACCGGCAATCAGACAGCACATGCCAAGCGTGTTCTGCAGTCCGTGCTGTACTTTCTGATACCACTCCATTTTCTCTGCCGGATCTTTTGTAAGTCTTGAACAGACCAGACTGTAATAGGCATACTGTTTTTCATCCATGCAGTCTTCTAACCGCACTAAAGTGCTGACATTTTCATTCAAAAAATTCTGTATGTCATTTCCATCTGCTTCTTTTTTCATCAAACTTTCGATAAAACTTTTATCTACTTCTTTCCACGCGCTCTCACTGTAATAAATTGCGGATACCAGTCTGATATCGATTGTAAGCGGTGACATCAAAAGCCTGTCCCATTTTCCGGCAAGTTTTTTCCATACCGTTTCATTTTCCAGCCCATATTGCAGATTGTAAAAAAATTCATCTATCTGTTTCCTGCTCTCAGTAAGAAACGCAGAATCTGTCTCATAATTGATTCCAAGTCTTGCAAAAAGCTGCTTTAAAATTGCCATATCCGGCTCCGCCGATCCACGCTCGATTTTACTTAAATACGAAACCACACAGATGCCATAGCAGACTTCTTTCTGCCCCTTTCCCTGTCTGATCCGCTCCGCGCGCAAAATCATCCCTGCCGGATTTTTTTCTTTTCTATTCATGCTTATTTTCCAAATTTTTGTCTCTGTGAACTATCTATCGTCTTTATAAAGCCCATTGGATTTTTCTGTTATAAAATTGCCTCTTAAATCGGCGCAAGCAGGTACTCACACAAAATCTGATATAATTTTTGCGGTTCAACCGGTTTTGCAATATGTGCATTCATGCCCGCTTCCTTGCATTTTCTCACATCTTCCAGCGTATCGTCTGCACTCAATGCTATGATCGGAATGATCTGCGCATCCGGCTTTGCAACCTTCCTTATCGCTCTCGCCGCAACAAAACCGTTCATGTTTGGCATCTGGATATCCATCAGTATCGCATCAAAATGATAGGGTTCTTCCGCTTTAAACTGCTCTAATGCCGCTTTTCCATCCTGCGCACTGATCACATTTACCGCCACATGCTCTAAGATACGCCTGCTGATCTCAACATCAAGTGGATGATCCTCCACAAGCAGAACCCTCTTTCCCCGCAGGATGTTCTGTATCTCCTCCGCGGAACGGTGTGCCACTTCGATCTCCGGCTGTATCTCCGCAATCTCAATCTCAAGATGGACTTTTATCTCCGTACCTTTCTGCGGCTCGCTTTTTACCGTGATCGTTCCGCCCATCAGATCAACGATGCTTCTCACGATCGCAAGTCCCAATCCGGCTCCGTTTCCCGGTTCACCCTGATTCACGCTCTCCTGCGTAAATGGCTGGAAGAGAATCTGCTGAAACTCTTCGCTCATTCCCATTCCGTTGTCGGACACCACATAGTCGGCACAAAATTGATTGTTGTGCGTGGCATAATTACAGATGCGGAATGTGACCTCCCCGCCCTCCGGTGTAAACTTCACCGCGTTGGAGAGCAGATTAAAAAATATCTGGAAAAACCGCACCGGATCAACCATCATATTAATGTTGATCTCCTCATGCGGCATATGAAATCGGATCCATTTGCGCTCACACATCGGCTCCATCATATTTTCCACTTCATTTAAAAATTCCGTAAACGAATACGGCTTGGGATGAAGATGGAACTTTCCGTTTTCGATCTTAGACATATCCACCAGATCATTCAAAAGTCCCATCAGAAATTCACTCGCGCCGCGTATCCGGTTTAAGCACTCTTCCATCCGCTCCGGATGTTCCGTCTCTTCAAGTCCTAACGCCGTTGCCCCCACGATCACGTTCATCGGTGTCTTGATCTCGTGACTGATGCGCGACAAAAACTCTGTTTTTACTTCTGCAACTTCCTCTTTCGCTGCATCCCTCTGCACCTGCATGCGCCGCAGACGCACCGTGTCAAACAAAAACAATCCCACAAGTGCCGCGATCAGTACTGCGATCAACATTGTCTGTTCCATAACAAAAACCCCCAGTGGTTTCTACTCTTCATAAATGACTGCCTGTTTTCCGGCAATCTTATAAGGATAATTTTACCATAGGGGTTTGGTGGGGTGCAACTGGATTAGGGGGAGAAATCACTTTAACTTTCTGTTGCAGATACACTTGTCAAATGTTTGAAATATGATTTATTTTCATTCTTTTCCAAGCACTCCCAGCACTTTGTGCAGCAGCCGGTACAACTCATCAGCATCTTCTTTCTCCAGACACACGCAGCAGCCCATTTTTTTTGGCACCAGAACGGCATCCTCTTTCAGCTTTTCGCCGAGTTCTGTGATCGTCACATTTAACACACGCTCATCCTCACTGTCCCTTGCGCGTACAAGATAGCCTTTCTGCTCAAGCTTTTTCAGGACAGGCGTGAGTGTGCCAGAATCCAGATATAAAAGTGCTCCCATATCTTTCACGCTGATCTGTCTGTGTTCCCAGAGCACCATCATCGCGATATACTGCGTGTATGTCAGGTCAAGCTCATCTAAAAAAGGCTTGTACTTGCGCACGATCTCTTTGGAACAGGCGTAAAGTGGAAAACACAACTGGTTTTCCAGTTTTAATGCATCATATTTATCTGGCATGATAATCCTCATTTCTACCGGTACACCGTTCTGCAATCCAGATTATTCCCAGACGATGTACCAGTTCACAGTCAGCTCTTTCTAATTCAGATGTTCCTCGATAAAGCTGCGCATTGCGTCTTTCGGCTGGAATCCAACCGTTCTTGCCACTTCCACGCCATCTTTTAACACGATGACTGCCGGGATGCTGACAATGCGGTACTCCTGTGCAAGTCCCATGTTTTCATCGGAATCTGCGTTGTAAAACTCTGCCTTGCCGGAGAGTTCCTCGGATAATTCTTCCATCACCGGTGCTAACATCTGGCACGGTCCGCACCATACTGCGGAAAAATCAACAACTGCTGCACCTTTTTTTGCCTCATTTAAATCGTTATTTGTAATTTTCTTTACCATAATATTTTCCTTTCCTGCGCAGTTCTTTGCGCATGACACACTGTTTTTTGTGATATATTTGCTGTAAAATACGTTCCGGTTTTAGTCCCACACATTTCTGTTCATGCGGGCTGCCTCTTTACTGCTTCCCGGCTTCGCGTTTTTTCGCATCCAGATAAGCCACTGCGGATAATGCCGCAACATTGCCCTGTCCGGCTGCTTTGATATACTGATACGGTGTTCCCGTGATATCTCCGCAGGCGAAAAGCCCCGGAATATTTGTCTCCATCGACAGATTGACCTTTACATGATTTCCGTCTAATTCCAGACCCGGCACAAGCTGTTTCGGGGATACGGCATCCCGCAGTACAAAAACGCCATCCACAAGGTACTCCCCCTGCTCTGTGCGAAGTCCCCCGGCTTTCTTTTCACCAAAGATCTCCTTCGGACGTTCTTTGATCACCGTTACCTGCTCTGATACGCCAGGTACATCCTGATACATTGGAAAATAAAGTACCTCTGCTGCCACTTCCGCAAGAAAGTCCGCTTCGTGTTCCGCGTCTTTTCCGTAACCGATGACGGCAACCTTCTTTCCTTTATAAAAGCATGCATCACAGGTCGCACAGTAGCTGACACCCCGTCCTAACATCTCTTCCTCGCCCGGAAGTGTTTTGCCTGAGACAACGCCGCACGCTAAGATCACACTCTTTGCCTCAAGCACTTCCTCGCCTGCCTGGATTGCAAAATAGTCGCCCATCGCATAGACTGTGCCGATCCGGCTGTCCGTAATATTGATCTCCATCATGGCAAGCTGCTTTTCAAACGCCTTCGCCATATCCGCTCCGGTCACCGCCGGGAGTCCCGGATAGTTCATGATCTGATGCGCCTTGCTGACCTTGTCGCTCATCTGCTTTTTCCCGATCAGCAAAATATTTTTATTTCTTACCTTTGCCGTCAATGCAGCAGAAACGCCGCCAGGTCCGGTTCCGATAATCGCTATGTCTGCTCTCTCCATTTTTCTCTCCATCTCAAAATCATTGTTTTAAATTTAATTGTGTGCAATCTTTACGCTTTTTATCTTACAGGAAGATACCATCACTTGTCAAGTAAAAAAAGAACCGTGAGATTATTTTCTCACAGTTCTCTTTTCCTATACGTTATTTTATTTTGCTGTAAACTTGTATACTTTCGACCTTGTTACCCATGTATCACGCTCCGTCGGATAATATTTCGAATCCATCAGACAGTATTTGGAGCCTTTTTTCAGTTTCAGATTTTTTTATACGCTCACACTTCTCCCTCTTTCAATATCTTTTTAATGTTGAGGAAAAATAATGTCGCTGCAACTGTCACCGAAATAAAATCCGAAACCGGCTCTGCTAAAAAAACGGCAAATACTTTATCTACAAAGAAATGCGGCAGGATATAAATCAGCGGGATCAGCAGGATAATCTTTCGCAGACACGCAATAAACAATGAGATTTTTGCCTGTCCGAGTGCCATGAATACCTGCTGCACCGCAAGCTGGATCCCGAATACTCCGGTCGCTGCCATATAGATGCGCAGTGCCCATTTTGTCATTTCAAATAATTCCTGTGAACTGCTGTTGAACAGATGCACAAAAAATCCAGGTGCGATTTCCACCGCCAGACAGAAGATCATCGTGTATGTAAAACTGCAGATCATAAGCAGACGATATGCCTTTTTCACACGATCCATCTTTTTTGCTCCATAATTAAAACTCATGATCGGCTGCGCTCCCTGTGCAATTCCCTGCACCGGCATAAACTGAAGCTGCATAATACTGCTTAAGATCGTCATGGCTCCGACCGCCACATCACCGCCGTAGCGTGATAAAGATGCGTTAAATGCAATATTGATTGCGCTCTCCGTCGCATTCATGATAAAAGGCGATACACCAAGTGCACATACCGGCAAAAGTACGGAGGCTTTCGGCTTAAAATACTTTGTCTTTATTTTCAGCTTTGTCTGTTTTCCCGTCAGAAAAAGGATGACCCATACCGCTGAAATTGCCTGTGAGATCACCGTTGCAAGCGCGGCTCCCTGCACACCCATGCCAAATACGAAAATAAAGACCGGATCTAAAATGATATTGCAGACTGCCCCGATCAGAACCGTTTTCATACCGACTTTGGAAAATCCCTGTGTATTGATAAAGGAATTTAATCCCATCGTAAGCATGACAAACAAAGTCCCTTTTCCGTAAATGTTCAGATAAGAAAGTGCATACGGCAGCGTATTGTCACTTGCACCAAACAGCATCAGAAGCGGCTCCGCTGCAAACTGCAGTACCACAACTAAAATCAATGCGATCACGATCAATGCCATGGTACAGTTGCCGAGTATCTCCTCCGCCTCATCATTTTTGCCTTTTCCCATGAAAATAGCAACACGCGGCGCCCCGCCATACCCGATCAGACCGGAAAATGCCGTGACAATCATCAGAATCGGGAAGCAGAGTCCAAGACCGGTCAGTGCCACGCCCCCGTTTTCCGGGATATGACCGATATAAATACGATCCACCAGATTGTAAAGAAGATTGACGAGCTGTGCGATCACAGATGGTACCGCCAAGGTCAGCAAAAGTCTGCCGACGCTTTCCTCGCCGAGATTAATTTCATTTTTTGACTGTTTCATTTATATCCTCTTTTCCTGAACTTATTTTTAACCATGTAGCTATAAAAAACTGCTTCCAGTTTCTCTGTTTATAAATCATGTGTTGCAGCAAATTTTTCCAGAATCTTTTTCTGCTTATAATGATAATAAATGATCATCCCCACCGCGCTGACCAGCCATGTAATTGGGTAACATGCCACGATCTGTGAGAGTGTGCCATCCGGTACGATCCAGGTGACCCATACGACACGCAGCACACAGATACCGATCATCGTCATTGCCGTCGTCACGATCACATGCCCCTGCGCGCGCAGTGCGCCGGAATATACTTCGATAAACACAAACAGAAAATAGGTCGGCGATATGATCTGCATCATGCTAAGACCAATTTCCACTACATTCGCATCTGTGGTAAATATGCCAAATAAAAATCTTCCCGCCGACATTAAGATCACACTCAGAAGAATCGCAGTTACAAGTGCCATGCCAAGACATTCCCTTGTTCCTTTGCGGACGCGGTCCATTTTTCCGGCACCAAAATTCTGACCAACGAACGTGGTCGCAGCGATTCCAAACGCACTGTTGATCATCCAGAAAAGGCTGTCTATTTTGCCAAATGCAGCCCATGCCGCCATTGTGTCAACGCCAAATCCGTTTAACGCAGCCTGCACGATCACGTTTGAAATACTGTACATGCTCGACTCGATACCGGTCGGCAGTCCGATGGCGAGCATATTTTTCAGCACACTTTTATGGATCCTGATTTCGCGTGGAATTAACTTTAAGCCGGCAGTATGATACATTAATGCCACACTGACGAGCACAGCGCTGATCCCCTGCGCGATCAGTGTTGCCACTGCCACGCCAAGGACTCCCATTTTAAATCCAAGCACCAGCACCAGATCCAGAATAATATTGACGATGCAGCAGACGATCAGAAAATAAAGCGGACGTTTCGAATCGCCGATTGCCCGTAAGATTGCCGCTCCCATATTGTAAACAAAAATAAATAAGAGTCCCGCAAAATAAATCCGCACATAAAGTGTCGAGTCAGGCAGCAGATTTTCCGGCGTATTCATCCATTTTAAAACCATACGTGTCATAACAACACCGATCACTCCGGCAATGATACCGCCTGTGATTGCAAATGCATATGCCGTGTGCAGTGCCTTATGCAGCTGTTCCTCATTTTTTGCCCCAAAATGCTGGGAGATCATAACTGTTGCGCCGGCAGATAATCCGGTAAAAAATCCGACCACCAGATTGATGATCTGACCGGACGAACCGCTGACGCAGGATAGTGCCTCTTTTCCGACAAACCGCCCGACGATCACCGCGTCCACCGTATTGTAAAGCTGCTGGAAAAATGTTCCCACCAGTATCGGGAAAAAGAATAATAAAAGCTGTTTCCAGATGACTCCCTCTGTGATTTTATTTTCCATTGTATCTTTTGCTGACATAAAAATCTCCATTCTTGCGCAGCTTTCTGCGCATCTCAAGTTTGTGCGCAAGCACAAATCTTGCGTGTGAAAAATCTTATTTTTCACACTATTGCCTCACTTCTTGATTGTTCTTTACAAATGAATTTATTTTTTTCCGCAGATCAGATCATAACTCTCTGCGATCATCCGTCTGATTTCCTCATCCGGTATGCTTCCATCCAGAATAACGGTATTCCAGTGTTCCTTGTTCTGATGATATCCCGGAATCACCGCTGCATATGCCTCCCGCCAGAAATCGCGCCACTGCGGATCAACTTTTATATTTATGCGCATCTGTCCTTCGTACTCATAAGTCCAGAGAAATGCCTTTTTGTTCTTTTTATACCGCACCAGAATCCAGTTTGGATCGTGGAACGGTGTGTCCTGATAGACATCTTTAAATGTCATGCCAAAAGATAATGCTTCCTGTCTGGTTGTCATGGACTTTCTTCCTTTCTTTTATCTTCGGATTTTACGGATAATTGTACTCAAAATACGTTCTAAAAAATGTCCTGCCATAGGTAGTCCAATAAATCCGCTTTTTAATAATAGTAATCCGGCTCCCATAGAAAACAGAAAGGATGCCGCTATCTCTATTGCTATTTTCCGGTCAAATTTTAATTTGCAGATCAGACATTGTATACAGATGCTGATACACCAGGCAAACGCTGTAACCGGTATGGACAAATACAAATCTAATCCCCAGTGCATGAAAAGAACACCGCTAAATGTCTGCATCATCATACGCTGCGGGATTTCCATACAGACACCATCTAACGCATAAAGCAATAATTCTTTTCCGCGTGGGATTTCCGCAACCTGATTTATGGAAATGACAATGGCTGACAATAATACTGTAACAGCCAGAATCATCCAGTTTTTCCAATCAGCAAGACTATGATAATTCCATAATTCCAGTCTGTTGTATTTTAAGATGAAAACTAATGGTATCACAGATGCAGCTATTACACTATAGCGTTCCAAAAATTTTACTTTTGACTTTTCCACACATATCTGTATCAGAAAATTAAGCCCAAACCATACTCCTGACAGCAAAATTCCTGAAACTAAAGTTAAAATTATATAAATTATCTTTATTACTGCAGCTCCCTCACTTCTCTCATAACCATCAGCTCCCGCTCCACCCACGGGATATGTTCCACATCAGCTACCCTGTTTTCCTCTCCTGTGCTATATACAATGACGAAACCTTAAGTCCTGTCTGTTGCAGTACATATGCCTTTATCTGCTCATAAGCTGCTTGTCTCCGCTCCGCTTCGATCCGTGCCAGACAAAGGTCCCCCGGACCTTTAGCGCCCCTTAAATTCAGATAAATCCATATCCTCCAGGGAGAAGTCCACCTTCACTTTTCTTGTATCGACCATTCACTTGGAAAGCAAGACAACTGTCTCCACATGTGTCGATAGGGTAATTGAGATGCACTTTCCAGAGTTTTCACTGTACTCTGGGAGTGAAAAGTGTTGCACTCCTCTCTGATGAGGCTGCAAAAAATTGACATGATGCACTCTCTCCTGCCCCCGCATAGAAAAAGATTGCATTGTATTTTAGATGTAAGCCAGATTAGCTTACGATTGACTCTGCTCTTTCTCTATGATCCAATACTTCCAAAATTTCTTTCATATATTGTATCACAGATCATTTTGTTTTGGAAATCACTTTCCTCTCAAATGGGCAGAAGAAAACCTCCAAATCTGTTGTGGACTTGGAGGCTTGATTCCGACCATTTACTCTTTTTCAAAGAAATCTATGCTATATGTTGCGGAACAACAAAACTCTCATCTAACTGTTTATGTAAAAAAGAAATTGTAGTTAATATATCAATTGCATCCTGCTCATTTACAATCCATTTTATTTTCAACTCATGTGCTGTTACATTCCTTACCATATGCGTAACCCCATTTAACATTTCTTTTAGACCGTTTTGAGCATTTTTTTCCGAAGGTGTCTGTAATGAATTTATTGCTAATCGAGGATTATTAACTGCAAAAGCATTATTAAATAAATTTGAACCATCCTCCTGCATTCCTGTTTTTTCTCTTACCTTCTCAGACAAACTCTTAGCCGCCTCAAAAACTGCATGAAAATAATTTTCTTGTAAATATTCCTCTTTGCAACACTTTATTACATCCTGATGAATATGTCTTTTTTGTAATTCACTCACCAGATTTCTGGTTCTTCTTTCAACTTCTGAAATTGTAGTTGCTGCCTGAACCTTTAACAATTTTCCTTCGTTTGTCATCTGAAGTCCAATTAACATTAACGGTTTGTTAATTTCTAATAAAATCTCATCATAATTACCATTCTGGCCACTGATAAACCTTACCGGTTTCAGACTCTTTTTTATAAAATTAAGAAATGAATTCGATGCTCCATCCTGTTCTTGTCTTGCTAAAAATGTATAATAAATTCTCTTCCATTTTGTACTTTCATTACTGACATCCTGAACTCCACATTCCTGAAAAATTTCATTCATCTGACTTCCCGTCATGGTATCTGCAATTATACGCGCCAAAACCTCAACTTCTGAATTAGTAAGTTTTCTAATTCTCTCTGCCATAGCTTAATCCTCCTCACCCTAGTATATTATCTACATCGTTTAACTTTCACTTCAATTTTTTATATATTGTATCACAGATGATTATGTTTTGGAATTTCCCTTCCTCGCAAATGGACAGAAGAAAACCTCCAAATCTGTTGCAAACTTGGAGGCTTGATCCCAGCCATTTATACAATTAAAGCTTTTAGCAAACTACTCATTATGATTATTGTACAGTCTCATAAATTCATCCGCAAATTTCTTTACAAAATCTCTATCCAAAGCAGTTGCCAATGTTTCATCATTATACTGTGCTGCTTTGCTCCAATTATATGAACCATGCATTACAAATTCAAAATCTATAATGCAAAATTTATCATGCAGCCGATTGGACAAATATGCTCCTTTAAGTGGCACTTTTACCACCTCAAAATTACTTTCCAATTCACTCATCAACGTCATATTAGATTTTTCATTTGATGTAATAATTCTAATACTTATGCCCTGCTTTTTCTTTGCAAGTAATTCCTGAAAGATATCTCGGTCAGAAAACCACGCAACCGCTACCCAGATTGTATACTTTGCATTCCGAATGCCTTGAATAATTACATCTTTGATTCCATCAAATGCTACATCATGTTCATTTTGTCCATCATCTTCCAACTCTACCAATTTAGGTTTAATCTCAACTCCATACAAATCATAGTCATCATCTGGAATATAAATATCATTGGCTAAGTCAAAAAAAACATCTTTATATTCCTTTGCTTTTTTCAGCATTGGAATTGGCACTCTTAAATCCATATATTCCTGCCTCTGATTCGATACATGGGTATATGCACCGGTTTTTCTAAATGTAACTATAGAATATCTTAAAATCCCCAACAAATCATCTTTGTTCTGAATATCTTCATCATATTTTATAGTTTCTATCATTGTCTTTAAGAATTGTTTTTCATTCATTTACACATTCACTCTCCATCCGTATTTCCACATATACCCATTTTTTCATCAGATAATTTAACTGTATCTATTATTTCCCAAATCTTCATATAACAGGAGCCTCCAAGTTATTTAAACTCAAAGGCTCTCTTTTTCTTACAACTTTATGCAAGCGCAGGTTCCTTCCCTGCAATAATCGCTTTCACTTCTTCTACGTTTTTATCTGTAGCCATAGCAATCTGCTCTACAGTAAAACCATTGTTATGCATATTAAGAATAATTTTTTCTTCTTTTCTTGCCTCTCCAATCGCAATACCATCTTCTTTTATTCCCTGACTCAAGTTACACATAACGCTCACATCCTTCCTGAAGTTCTCCTCAATAGGAATATCGTATTCATTTCCAATTATGTTTAGTTTTTCATCTATTGTAAGTTCCTTGGATAACAATGCTCCCAGCAGACGGTGCAGTTCATACGTCTCATCATGTTCCGGCAGATTCTTTGCCAGTCCAAGCATGATGATATTCAGCAGGTCAAGATTTCCCTTCCATTCATAGGAACCAATCAAATCTTCCTTTGTGAGATGCACATGGCTCATGCTGCTCTCGTCCATGTTCATACATACCCAGATGGAATATACACGCTTAATGTCATCGTAGCTGGAGTTCTCAAAATCACGTTCTTTTTGTGATGAAATCAGTCTGCTCACATAAAAGATTGCCCGGTTTAAGATTTCATATCCCGTCGGCTCGTCTTTCTGTGCTTCTACATTGATGATAATCTGTGACAATCCATCTTTCATGCGCACATAAAAAACGATATCAAATCTTACCAGACCTTCATTGATCTCTTCATTTTCTGTGTTGAAACCGACCAGTCTTTCACCATTTTTTTCGCTGGCTGCATTTGTGAGTCCAGGCTCTACCGGTACCGTACTGATATGTGGTGTTCCCTCGATGCAGTTGACCACATCCTTGGGATTCATGCCCTTAAACTCATCAACTGTTTTTACCAGTATATGTGCCAGTATGCTCTTCTGCCCTAACAGGCGCTTTGCACTCGTATCATACTGTGCATCCTTGTCTGTTGCTTTCACTGCATTTTTTAATTCTGTATTCACTGGCCTTCCTCCTTTTTGTAACAGATATAGTCATCCCCAAAAAGGCATCTGACCACACCTATATTATAACTTACCCATTTCTTTTATACAATCAATTTTTACATTTGAAAAAGGAACATAAGAAAAACTCCAAACCTGTCATAGACTCGGAGTCTTGATTCCATCCATTCTTCACATTGTCTGCACCTGTACATGTTGTTCCTGCTCCTCATGCTCCAAAGCATCCTGCTCCGGTATATGGTCTATATTTTTCGCTGCTTCCTGCACTTTTGCCATATACCGGATTTTAATGCTGCTGTAATCAACCCCTGCCGGTTCCAGCACTTTTTTCTCTAACATGTTTAACATCGCTTCGGTGTCAAATTTTCCCTCAAAATAAAGTTCCTCATCCACCTTTATCGGTACATCCATTTCTTCCAGTGAACTGCCAAGGATCGTCCTCCAGCGTCCGGCTACTTTTCCACACATTTCCATAAACCGCTCATGGATATCCGGCTGTTCATTACAGGTCTGCAAAATCTTTTGTGCCACCTTTCTCCATGTAGGTGTCTCTAGTCAGCAACCACCAGTTCAACTGGTGGTTTGGTATTAGCCCTCAAAAGGGCATTTTTACTGCTCGCCCAAAAGGGCGGTATCGCAAGCACTTTTACCGGTCCGCTATAAAGCGGTACTTCTTGAATCTTCTTTCCTTGATTCCTCTGCCTGCTCTTTTATATACTTTTGTACTGCTTCATCTGTGATATTACCAATTGTTTCTACATAATACCCTCTTGCCCAAAATGCTTTATCCCATTTACTTTGCAATTCTGGATGTCTATCATAAAGCATTAATGTACTTTTCCCTTTTAAGTATCCCATAAAATTTGCAATGCTAATTTTAGGTGGAATAGCTACACTTAAATGTATATGATCCACGCAAACTGCTCCTGCTATAATATCCACATCTTTGTATTTACATAACGTGCTTATTATTTCTCTCACATCATTTCTCACTCTTCCATACAAAATTTTCTTTCTGTATTTCGGAATAAATACAATGTGATATTGGCATTTCCATTTTGTGTGTGATAAACTTTTATTGTCCATATGGACCACCTCCTGTGATTAAGTTTGGCTTGCGACACCATTCTTAATATATCACAGGAGGTTTTTTATTGATATTCTCACCGCTTCCAGCTATTCCATTCTCCCCAGCATAGCTGGGGGATTAGACTTTTCATCCATTCTCCCAGCGCAAACTGGACTGCCAGCGGTCTTTTCCCTTTCAGTTCTGCCGGGGACACTGTGATAAGGCTGCTTTCCCGGATCGTATCTTTCACATTTGTATGCTGTTCTCCACTCCGGTACATCTGGAGCAGTGCATCACATTTCGTGTTTACAAGCTGTAACATTTCCTCCCTCAGTTCTTCTATCAGTTGCTCATAATTCATACGCTTTTCTCCTCCTGTCGCACACTTACTTCATGTGCTTTTTTTATATCCACTTTCTTTTACTCATTTTCCGTTATATGCTTTCTGCTGTCCTTTCCTATTTTATGCCAACAATAAAACGCCCGGATCATCGGGCATTTTATTCTTACCATAAACTGGCAGGAACAACGTTTCCTATTTACTTGCTGCCATTCCTGCCGCAGTCTTACTCATATCGAATCTCCTGTTCCATGACAATGCCTGACTGGAACTGTATCAGCAGCTTCTCGCTGGATTCCACTTTGATGGTCGAGATCAGCCGTCTGACAAGGTCATTGTCGAACTCCTGTATCTGGCAGGTGCTTGTGCTTAAGTAATGGTCGATATCTTGGATTCTCTGTTCATAGCTGTCAGCCATCCATTTCTCGTTTCTGGCTGTTTTCTGTGCCTCTTTTAAGGCATTGATTTCCTCTGCTATGGTGCGATAGCGTTCATCAAACTCCGGTGTGTAGGAGCCGGTCTTTGCATTCTCCGCGATCAGTGCCACCATCTCTTCCTGCTTTTCTTTTATCTTTTCTTCGTATTCCTCAGACTCTTTTGCGGTGCTGTAGTTCCCGATGACATGGATGATGTTCTGCCGGAAGTTTTCCATAAATTCCATATCATCACTCGTGATCCTGTGGATGGCTTCCATCACCGCCCTGTTTAATGCGTTCTCTTCGAGTGTCTCGGATTCCCCGCATTTCTTCACTCCGTTAGTCAATCGGTTGCTGCATCTCCAGACAACTTTCTTTTTCCCGTTTCTCGCCCAGGTGACTCTCCGGTACTCCTGCCCGCATTTTCCGCAGATCAGCATGCCGGTCAGTGCATAGGTGGAGGAATACCTGCTCCTCTGGTTCTTCTTCCGGATGACAGCCGCCTTGCATAAGGATGCCCTCCGCATCATCTCTTCCTGTACCCTGTAGAACAGCTCCTTCGGGATAATCGCCTCATGGTCATCTTCCACATAATACTGCGGTACGATTCCAGTGTTCTTGACTTTCTTTTTTGTCATGAAATCCACCGTATAGGTTTTCTGCAGTAATGCATCTCCCATGTATTTTTCATTGCGGAGCATTTTGTCTATTACCGTGGAATGCCATTTGTCCTGCCCTGTGGCGGTCTTGATTCCCTGCTCTTCCAGATGCTTTGCGATCTTCCCGGTACTGTAGCCCTCCAGATAAAGCCGGAAAATCAGCTTTACGATCTCTGCCTCTTCGGGTACGATGACCAGGTCACCATCCTCGTTTTTGGTGTATCCCATGAACTTTGTGCAGTTTACGATGACCTTGCCTTTCTCAAATTTCCTCACGACTCCCCAGCGGATGTTTTCGCTGATATTGCGGCTCTCTTCCTGCGCCAGACTGCTTAAGATGGTGATAAGGATTTCGCCGGTTCCCTCCAGTGTATTGATTCCCTCTTTCTCGAACACCACCGCCACGTTCTTTTCCTTCAGTTTTCGGATGGTCACCAGCGAGTCTACCGTGTTCCTCGCAAACCTGCTGACCGACTTTGTAAGGATCATGTCGATTTTTCCTGCAAGGGCATCCTGTATCATGGCATTAAAGTCTGCCCTCTTTTTGGTGTTTGTTCCACTCTTTCCGTCATCCGCATAGATGCCGGCATTTTTCCAGTTTTCGTTTTCGGATATCTTGCTGGTATAATACTCCAACTGTGCCTCGTAGCTGCTGTCCTGCTCTTCCAGTTCCGTACTGACACGGCAGTAGGCAGCGACCTTCATTTTCTTCTCTGACAGTTTCACATTCCGGTCATACTGTACCTTGGCAGGTATCATGCTGATCTTTTTTGCTGTTTCTGCCATCTGCTCTCCCTCCTAATCCTTGTATCCGGCTGTGACACGGCTCCCATTGATAAACTCCACTTCTGCCATGTTTCCTCCATGCACCCAGATGCGTGCGATTATTTTTCTATATAAATTTTCATCGAATATTTCCAGTTCCTTTTTTCCTGCAAGGATGTTTTTGATCTCCTCTGTCCGGAACTCCCCATCCCTGACCTCCAGCGTCTGGTATCGTTCCTCTGCCCTTTCATATAGCAGTTTCATCAGGTCTACTTCTGTACGTTCCTGCTCTTCTTTCATCCGCTGCAGGTTCCGCTCCAGAACCCGGTACTGAGGACTGACCTTTTCCTCCTGCCTTTGTACCCGGAGCAGGCCTTTGTTTCGTATCACTGCATTGATGGCTTCCACACACACCTGCTTTGCCTGCCCGTCTGTAATAAAACTGTTCCTGCAGTTTTTTGTTCTGCCAGTCACATAGTTCTTGCACTTCCACTTGGCAGTGCCGCCACGCTCTTTTTTGTGGTTCGGCTGGATATGGCTGCATACCGCTCCGCATTCTGCACACCAGATGACACCTCCGAAGAGGATTCTCTCATCCCTGCCGGGCCTGTGGTCTGCCCTTCCAAGCTCTGCCCTCACCTTTTCCCGCCTGCGCTGGACTCTCTCAAACAGTTCCTCTCCTATGAGCTGCGGATAGTATTCTGTGCCAAGGTAGCTTGGATTTTCCAGTATCCTGCCGATGGATGCATGGGTCCAGGACACTTTCCCTTTTGCATTGCATATGTTTCTCCCTTTCAGGTTCTGGGCGATCCTGCCTGCCGCCACTCCGCTGTCATAGTCTGTAAATATCTGTTCCACAATTTTTCTCTGTTCTTCACAGATGGTGATTTTTCCATCCACAACCTTATAGCCGATTGGCATGTGCCACTGCATCCTGTCCGCCTCCCCTCTCCGTCAGTTTCAGTCCGTTGTGCAGGCAGAAGGTGATGTCGTGTTCCTTGGAGACCACGATCTTCTCCGCTGTCATTTTAAACAGTTGCTCGTCAAACTCCTCCCTTAATCCGTCCTGTTCTGCGATCAGTTGGATAAGCTGTTCGGTCCGTACAATTTCTTTTGTCCTCCGCAGCTTTCTGGTCAAAAGTGTCTTTTTTCTCCTGCATTCCGTCAGTTGCCAGCCAAGTTTATTACTGCTCTCCATAAAAAGAGCAGAGTCCATATATCCTTTCCTCATGACTTGGTTTAGGATTTGGCTCTGCTCGCTTATATCTTTGATTTCCTTATCCAGTTGTCTGATTTCCTCACTGTCCTGCCTTGCTGCCACAAGTTCTGTCAGCTCTTTTAACAGCGGCTCTAATATCGTTCCCTGATTGGTGTACAGCTTGTTCCACATGTCTGTAAAAGCCCGGTGCAGTACATCCTCCCGGATGGCTTTCATGCAGCAGCTCTCTTTATCCTCCACATGTCCGCTGCACGTCCAGATGATTTTCTCATAGGGTTTCCCGATGTAGATTTTCTGCCGCCGGAAGGTTCTTCCGCATTCCCCACAGATGATTCTGCCGGAAAACAGGTATCTTTTGGTGTAGTCACTCTTGTTCATGTGCAGTACATCCACCCGGTATGCCATCAAGTTCCGCACCGCTTCTGCCTCCTCATGTGTGACGATTGGCGGATGGCTGTCCTTGATGAGATACTGGTTTCTCTGTCCGTTGTTTACCCGGCGGACAAATGGGAACCTTGTTTCTGTATAGGTTCTCTGCTGTAACATATCCCCTTCATAAATCGGATTTTTCAGAATGTCCTGTATCACCCCGTCCTGCCACTTTTCTGCACCCCGGATTGTCGGAATGCCTTTCTGGTTCAGTGCCTTTGCTATCACATACACTCCCATGCCGTTTAGGTAGGATTCATAAATCCACCTTACGGTTTCTGCCTCGGATTCTATGATGACTAAATTTCCATCCTCATCTTTTCCATAGCCATACGCTGGTGTGGATATGATATAGGTTCCATCCTGAAAGCGTTTCTGTATCGCCCAGCGGTTGTTGCTTGAGATGTTTTCTGATTCCCCCTGCGCCACCGATGCCAGGATGGTAATGAACAGCTCGCTTTTTTCTGACAGCGTGTTGATGTTCTCCTTCTCGAAGTAGATTCCAACGCCGATCTCTTTCAGCTTTCGGATGGTCTGGATGCATTCCACCGTATTTCTTGCAAATCTTGTGATGGATTTCGTAAGGATCAGGTCGATGTTCCCATCCTCACAGTCTGAAATCATCATCTGGAACTCATCCCTGTGCTTTACGTTTGTTCCGCTGATTCCTTCATCCGCATACACCCCGGCAAACTCCCACAGAGGGTTGCTCTCGATCTTTTCCGTATAGTACTCGACCTGTGCAGTATAGGAAGTTGCCTGTGCCTGACTGCCGGTACTGACTCTGGCATACCCGCACACTTTCAGTCTGCGTTCTTCCTGTGTATGTTTCTGCTCTTTTGCTGCCTTTATGACAGTCACTTTTTTTGCCATGCTATTTTCTCCTTTCCCAGTATTTTCAAGGGTTTGCACTCCCTGTCAGCAACATACACTACCACATAGTCCTTGATATATCCAGTGTTATTACAGATATACTTTTGCCAGTTCTGGGGAAAGGGTCTTGACATTCAAAACCCGGATTTTTTCCCATTCTTCCTCGGTTAACAGCTTATCTTCATGCATCCTTTTCAAGAGAAATTCGGCAATCTTATACCGCACCTCATTCGCTCCGCCTTCCATCATCTCTCCCCCTTTTTCCTCCCGCAATTTAAGTAAGTTAAATTCATTCTCCCAAGAAAAACACTTCCGCCCAGAAGAAACACCTTTACATCATCCCAATTTCAGCCATGGTTGCTGCCTCATCCTCTTCCCGGAAATACTGTTCCGATACATCCCTGCTGACTGAAAGCACCTCTCCTGCGTCCTTTTCTCCCATCTGAATCGGGATTAAGAACGGATGGATTTCCTTGCAGAATTCCTGATTGGGACAGCTATTGATAAAATAGCCGCAGGTATCTAATATCAGCCTGTCACACATATCTGTGATGACGATCTTTTCAGCCTCAAACATGTGGCTGCCAATATAATTTGCGATATTTTCTGCCGTAGTCGAGATATAGTCCTCTTTCCGCTCCCCTCCATCACTTGGATAAAGATAGGCATATCCTGCCCTCTCCGTTTCAAAAATCCTTAACATCATTTCGGTATCTTCTTTCTTCATTTCCTGTTTTCCTCCATTCCCCATTTTTCAGCTTTTCTTAACTCCACAAGAATACGGCGGAAGTCACCCTCCGCCGCATGGTTTCTGTAATTAAGTCTTACTGCCATAATCCTTCACTTCATAAATAAAAAGTGTCTGTCCCTATTCGTCACTACTCCCCGGAACGAAATGCCGCCAAAACAGAGAAGAAAAAATCTCAAAGCGGCATTTCATGGGCAGTCAGTCCAGACTGTCTTTGGTCCCTGCCACTCGGACAGGCAGACATCACAGGTATCTCACCTCCACCACTGCGTGCTGGCTAATCTCAAGGTGTATCATTATAGGCCATTCCCCTCTTCGCGCCTGTCCACCACAGACAGGCTGTACCCCGGCTTTCCCGCTCGGCTCCTTAGATGCGATCTTTTTCACAGCATGGCTGGCAGAAAGAACATCTGCCCGATTGCTGCAGGAGTGTCACTGCGCCCCGGTTACGGCTCATGAAACGGCTAACGTATCTGAACTGCTGGATATGGCTGGCAGGATATGGCGTGATTCCATCCTGCGCTCGGAGCCCTGCATTCCTCTCCGGCATTTTTCAATGTACGTTTTGTCTGCCTGTGTCGTATCCACACATGAGACATGAGAGGATTCCCGGAAGAGACCATCTGTCCAGAAAAAGTTCCTCTCATAAGGTACTCACAGAAAAACACGTTTTGAGGGGGTATTAATCAAAAAATTTTTTTATTTTCTTTACCGCACCGTTTATGCTCTCCCGGATGTTCTTCTCTCCAACCCCTTCTTTCGCTGCAATCTGCCGGTATGTCATGCCCTCAAAAAAATAAAAATGCAGCCGCTCTCTCTGCACCGGGGTGAGTGACTGCATTGCTTTCTGCAGGGTTTCTATTTCCATCTGCCGGATGACCGTATCCTCTACCGATTCCCCGGTCAGCTCCACCAGATCTTCCGTTTCTCCTTCTGTATATCCGTCCTTGGTCGTATGTCTGATATCCCGCATTTCCTGTGCGTGGGCTTCTTTGCGGAACGTATCGGCAAGTGCCTCGTAGACTTCTCTGGTCACATAGGTGTATTCCAGCTCTCCAACTGCATCTTTATAAAAATCCTTTACTCTGATCCTGATCCATTCTGACATTCAAATGTCCTCCATTTCGTAATTTTTTTGAAATGAAGGACATCTGGAGGACCTCTGGGTTTTACTTCACTGGAAAAAGACAATAAAAAAAGGTGCTGTTCCCATGCAAAATAAAGCATGCAAAACTGCACCCGGATGTTATCCTTATGAACTTTTCCCTTTCTGCCGCCCCCTGCAATCCGGTGCGGCATGAATTCCCCAAAACATGCCACGCCTTTCTTCTCCTAAGCCTTTTTGCGGTACTATACTTGGAAAGAAAGTGCGTTTCAATATAAGTGTAATAAGTCTTACGGTACCTGTAATAAGTTACCGTCTTGGATTGTCATCCTTCCTGTTTTCCAGAAAAAAAGTCCCTTCCGTTTGTTCGGAAAGGACTATCTATTTTCGGTATGTGACTGTATCCATAGCTGTGCTTTTCCTATAAGCATAAACAGTGCCGTGATGCAGATTCCTGTATAAACAGCGTAAGCATACAGTACCTGGCCTGCATGCCACAAAATGCCAAGCACAGCCAGTTCCAACGCTGCAATCAGCCTTGCTTTTCTGCCAAAATGCTTTTTGTTCCTCTTTATCCAGTTTTCGGTTCTTGCTGTGCATGGGACTGAGTAAAAAAATAATCCCTGCGGACACCAGCAATACTGCCAGCAGCCATGCCAGCGATGTCTTACAAAACACAGCCTGTGTATAAACCGGAACCAGCAGCACCAGATTGGAACCAAGATAACAGAAAATCCTGCTGTCTGAGTGATATCCACCAGTATAGCTGCGAAGAACCATAAAAGAAAGGGTAAACACTGCCACAACCGCCAGTTGCTCTGTGAGCAGGCCGATGACCAGTGCCGTCACAACGTTTAGAAGCAGGATCATACCATTGCGTATTCCAAACTGGTATAATTCCTGCTCCTCCTCTTTTATGATTCCCCGCTCAACCATACGATGGCTGAGCCATTTCGTCATGATTTAAAACCTTCTGAGTTTTTTGGAATCTTCCGGCATCTTGTCCTGTCCCAGATACCACATGCAGGAACGGTTCGTTGCCATGGTTGTCACCATAAGTGCCAGTGCTGCCATCACACTCATGGATTTGCTGCTCAGTCGGTACATCCAGTTTCTTTTCTTCATTTTTAGTAAAACCCTCCTTTTTTTGATGTTTTCACTCTAACAGTTTCCATGTAAAAATCAATCTATCTGTAACAAGTTGCAGGTTTGCTGTAATAAGTTGCAGTCTCACTCCAGTTTTGCAACTCCGTTGAGCAGAAGGACTGCCTCAAAATGTTCCCCCTGATCCTTTAATATCAGCTCCCCACCGTATTTTTCTGCCACTTTCCGCACCGAACGGATTCCCCTGCCGTGTTTTATTTTATCTTTTTTGCTTGTCTGTTGACAGGAACTTGTCCCGGATGGCTTGCTGTTCTTAATGGATAAAAGCAGTCTGCCCTCCTGAAACTTTGATTCCACATGAACATACCGTTTTTCCTGTTCCACTGCCATCGCTGCCTCTATCGCATTATCCAAAAGATTCCCATACAGAACACCCATGTCCCCGATATCTACGGATACTCTCTGGGGGAGCAGCGTTGTAACCTGCATCGGTATCTCTTTCTCTTTTGCCTTTACGCTTTTTACTTTTAATATGGCATTCACCACAGGATTTGCGGAATAAATGATCTCTTCTGCCAGCCGGATATCTCCCAATACTTCCTGCAGTCTGTCCTTGATCAGTTCCGCACTTCCCTGTTCCGCCGCTGCGAGCAGTCCCGTCAGCCGGTTCTTCATATCATGCCGGATGTCCTGTATCTGTTCCTGATACCGTTCCATGTCCTGATAGTATTCGTTCCGGTATAAGATTTCCCTCTGGATCATTTCCTCTTCGTGCTGTTTTTCTTCCACTGTCGTATACTTTTCAATCATCAGAAAAATTACATAATTAGTGATGATAATGACAAAGATGATGCACATGCACAGCACGACCATCTGTGCCGAGATTAATTCTTTTGCAACCTCTATCAGTAAAAAGCAACTGATCAGGCTGCATAAAGGTATCATTGTCAACATATATTGCGTTTCTTTTGGCATTGCTGATAGTCGAATGCTTTTTCCAGATTTCAGTCTGCAAAACACCTCCACAATTGTTGCTTTCAAAAATGCCATAAAAAACACGATAAAATAATATGAAACCGTGGTATCGTCCAACACCTTTTCCATGAATGCCTTATTAAACAAATATCCTAACGGTTCTGCAACTCCCATAATCCCCATATACAGCAGAACCGCAATCAGCCTGCTTACAATCCCTGCCTCATACTGGCAGACATATACACAGAGAATCGCCACCATCGTCACAAAATTCAGCCAGCTTATCCCCATCTGGTTCACCGCACTTCCAATCAGCTCGCACACTATCAGCAGAAGAACAGAAAACTCCATGGAAGTTTTTCTGTTTCCAATGAACTCCTCTAAATACCTGCGGTAAATGCAGAGGTCAAAAAGATTTATGACAAGCCTCACCCCATATAATGCCATGTCACATTCCTCCCTGCACAAATGCGATGTGCTTTTCCGTCAGCTCCTTCCGGTACCCTCTTGTCACTCCCAGCTCTGTGCCGTCTGTAAGCATGACCATGCCGCTGGATACAGAATGAACATGTTTCAAATTAACGATAAAAAAGCCATGAACGGCGGCAAACATGCGCTCATCCAGTTTCTCCCATATTTCATTCAGATTCATGTTGGACTGATATTTCATTTTCTTTGTGTGGATTATCGCCTGACGCCCCCGCTTTTCCAGATACAGGATTTCGTCAAACTTCAGACTGTACCGCACCCTGCGGTAACTAAATGAGAAACTCTGATTGGTCAGATTCAGATAGGTTCCTGCCTTCTCAAACAGCACACGGAGCCTTTCTTCTGAGATTGGTTTTGGAATAAAATCAAATGTGACAACTTCAAATACACTTGGCATGTATTTGGTATAGCTGGTAAGAAACACCAGTAATGCCTTGGAATCTGTCTCACGGATCTGTTTTGCCACCGCCAGTCCGTCCATTCCAGGCATCTCAATATCAAGAATGTACATATCCGGCTTTTGCTCCGCATCTGCACATTCCCTCAATAATTCTTCCGGTCTGGTATAAAACACATACTCCACCGCATAATCGATCATACGCAGTGTATAGCGTCTGATCCTTTCAATGTCCTGCTGATTATCATCGCAGATTGCTACCCTCATATATCGTCTCCTTCTCAAAATATATTGATCAAATATACATCCCGGAGACTGTGCTGCTTTAACGACCTGTCATCAGCTTTCTCATATACGCAAGCATACGGTCTATAAATGCATCCCGTTCCTCCCTGCTGCAGTTTGCAAGGAACAGTTCAATATCAACCTTATGATTTGTATCCCCCGTAACCAGATAAGTCGGCTCAGTCCTGTACTTCTCATACAGGACCAGCATTTTCTCCGGCTGTAAGCCATAGACACCACTTTCGATTTTGCGATAATGCTCTACCCCTACATCCAGCGTCTCTGCAAAAACTTCCTGCGTATATCCACTGTTTTCTCTGGCGGTTTGCAACCTTTTTCCGATCTGTATATTGATTTCCTTCTTCTCTGCTTTCATGGAATTCACCTCGCTTTTATGGTAATGATACCAACGAGAAATACCCGAAAACAGATTGCAATGCAACGTTTTAAAAGTCGTATTGCGACATGCCCCCATAAACGAAAAGTGAGCAGCAGACACCAATCTGCTACTCGCCTTCTATCTTTCTTTATTCTAATTACATTTCCTGTTATTCCACCAGTTTCCCAAGCACCACATGATTATATCGGCAACTCACAATCTTTTAACCAAAACCGTAGTTCCATAACAGTCACAGCAATTTTATATTTTACTTCGATTTCAACTTTTTCTGGTGGATTGGCTAAAAGCCTGTCAATATCATTTTCCTCAACACCAGCCATTTTTGCTATCGTTAGCTTGGATATGCCATGATAGGAAACAAGCACTTCCAAAAAACCGCTTAATTGCCTATCCTTATCTTCAATCGCTCCAAAATACAGAAATCCTGCTTTACTAAGTATTTTAAGACGCAATGCAGGATCATCTAGCAAACATTCCACATTGCCCATTACTACTCCATCTATTGTTTCTTCAGTTATTTCTAAATATTTTGAAAGAGTATTTTTATTAAAACGATACTCCTCAATTAAAGAAGTCAACATTTCAGAAATATTTTTTGTTTTTATCATATTTGTGCCCTAACACATTGTTTCTTTACTCTATCAACAATTTATCCAGCAACATCTGCCTATTGTTTATAAACATTTCTGTCACTTGATAACTCTCTGTTTCTTCATATTCACATAAATGTATGCTTCCATTATCAAAACAATAGATATCTGCATCTGGTATGCCTAACAGAATAGGCGAATGTGTAACTATAAAAAATTGTGCTCCCTCTTTTGCACATCTATATATTTGTATTAACAATGTAAGCTGTCTCTGAGGTGATAATGCAGCTTCCGGTTCATCAAAAAGATACAGACCATTTGGCTGCAAATTGTTCTGCGCTAACGCGAGAAAACTCTCTCCATGTGACCTTTCATGATATTTAGCAGAAGGATGCGCAAAATCTGCATATTCTTCTTCCTGCGTTGCAACATTATAAAAACTTTCGGCTCTAAGAAAATATCCCCATTTTTCCTTCCGATAGCCTTTTGAAATTCTTATCGCATCACATAATTCTGAATGTGTATCATGCGTAGAAAAAACATAATTCTTTGTTCCACCCTCAGGATTAAAACCATGTGCTACGGCAAGTGCCTCCAATAAAGTGGATTTACCACTGCCATTTTCTCCGACAAAAAAAGTAACCGGTTTGTTGAAATCAAGTTTTTTAACACCCCCAAAAGCCTCAATTCTCTTTAAATAACTATCGTTATCAATTCTATCCCAATCGAATGTTACTCCTTGTATAAATTGATTATTCATTTCATTACCTTTGCTTTATTTTTTTATCTGAATTGTACCGTCTGTTTTCCCAGTTAGGATCAGCCTTTTTTGCGGCATCATAAAATGCCTGTCTGTAAATTCTCTCATATTTTTCAAGGGTGTACCCGGCAGCCAATCTGTCCTTTTTCTGCATTTTGCGGTACAAATTGTTATATACCTCGGAACGTTTTGTTGTATCTCCATTGTGGACACTGGGACTGAACAGAACTGCTGTTCAACTGAGACAACTGAAAACTGCCTATTGCATTTACTCCTGATGTCCCGAATGTTTTTTGAAATAAAAAAGCATTATCTGTAATCTTTGACATAAAACATCCTCCCATCTCTATTCCAAAAAATTATAACTTTTCCAATGTTAATAATCTGCTCAGTTTCTCTATTTCCTTTATCAGATAAAATAACCTGTTCTCCTAGTCCCATATCATCAAACGACCATATTACGCATACAAAGACCATCTCTTTACAAGATGACCACTGCCTTAAATTCATTTTCATCGCAGGAAAGCACCATATCACCGCCATATTTATCCACAACTGCTTTTACATTTAACAATCCAATGCCGTGATGATCCCCTCTTTTGCTCTTTATTGTATCATTTTCAATTTCCACCTTTTCTGTCACCGGATTTCTCACCGCAAATATCAGTTTATGATCTTCGCACTCTAATTTCAGATGAATGACCGCTTTTCCGGTATTTTTCAGTACTTTTTCACTCTCCCGGATTGCATTATCCAGTAAATTGGAAAGCAGAATCACAATCTCTTCCTCTTCCAGACAAATCTCCTGCAAATCCCCTACTTTCAGGATAACCGCTATGTGTTTCTCCTGCATGCTGCGGTACTTCTGGTTTAAAACAGCATTGACCACCGGATGGTTCGTGTTGATTGCCGACATCTCAACTGCTATGCTCTCTGTCAGTTTCTGCGTAAATGAAAGTGCCTCATCTGTGTGTCCATTCTTAATCAACGTCTGGATTGTGGAAAGCTGATTTTTATAATCGTACATTTTTCTTCGCTGACGCTCATAGATTTCTTCCCGGTCCTGATAATCTGCAATACGATTTTTCTGATTTTGTTCCGTAAGTACCGCAATTTTTATTCTCTCTTCTTTTTCAATGGTATTCTGCATGAACTCCATAAGGATAAGGTTAATCGCAACCAGTCCCACCGAAAGAAATAAAAATACATTCTGCATGTCAATACATCCCGGCATACTCATATCAGTTTCTATGCCAGCACATCAAATGTCGAAACTCCGCTTTCCGTCACTCCTATAGGAATTGAAGTACCTACCAATTCCACCATTTTTCCTGTCAGGTCAGCTACATCTTTTCCATCAATTTTCAGATTATATTGCCGTTCTTCCTGATCCTGTTTTTCGGCACGCTGTTTTTCCAGTCTTTCCTCTGTCTCTTTCTTTTCTGCTTTCCTTTTCTCGAGTCTTTCTTCAAGTTCTTTCCTTGCTTTTTCTGTTCCCGGATCAACCTCATCTGTTACCAGTACTTCTTCTGTTATGCTATCATATCCATTTATTGTATCCGTTACACTCAGTACCTTACAGCCACGAGCACTTTGAGCAGCTTTCAATTTTTCGATACTTTCCGGTATTAAAGATAGATTATACTCCAACCATTGTTTTGTCTTTTCATCTCCCATAGCCTTTGACAAAAGAGAACTGTTTATATTTACGGAATAATCCCTGCTTCGTAAACAATCGTATTTTTGTGTTAAATAGTTCTTATATTCATGAGCATTCTTATATGTCCTGCCCGTTTTGTTTCCAGCATTTTGTGTATCGCCATAACGATTCGTATATGACGCATAAGTTTCTATTCCTGTAACTGCCATATTAACATATCTCCTTTCATTATTCGGAGTCCTTCCAACTATGCCACCTGTTGGATTTTTCTCACCTACATCTATACTTTAAAATCTAATCCACAAAGAGTATCATCCATCTGATCTAAAATACTTGTATCAAATGCATCTCCCGGCTTCCATCCAGGATTATTTTTCTTTACCAGTGTCTCCATTCTTGAAGCATAATCTCCAGCCATTCTGCTCAATGTCCACGAAGCGGAATTTCGCTGTTCAGAAGGAATCGTATTCAAATACTGTTTGATTACATCATGTCTCTTGCTTTCTTCTGGTATATATGCACCATTGCTACTGATAAAATCCTGCTTTACAACCTTTTCTAAATCCGACTTCACCTTATCCGATACAGACACTATCTTTTTCCAATCCTTACCATTGATACAACGGTCTGCCTGTTCCTTTGATAAAAAAGGTACACCATCTTTATTATAGTAATAATTGTTATTTCTATATTGACACCCAGAATCTAGGGTCGTAATCCCAGTCTGCTTGTGTGAGAAATTTTTCTGAAAGAAGAATTTGTTTATTAGCAAACTTTGCGAAAATAAATTTTTATTGTTAATATTTACATTCATATTTCACTCTCTCCTATAATACAAAATTGTAGCCACATTACATTTTTAATATGTATAATATACTTTTATTGTTTCAGTGGATGTTGAAACTGTTCCTTTTGTAACAATCCATATTTTCCACTTGCCTGACGGATCAAAACCATTAAAATCATTAATTGTTATTGTTCCACTCTTACTTACTGTTGTATAATTAACATTTCCATTGCCATCTTCTACATATAAATAAAACGAATCACTTCCTGAACTAACCCTACTATACACCTCTATTTAAAATTCTGAATTATGAACTCAATTCCGTTACCAGTGAAGAATATCTTTTTGTCCGGTTCTTTATATCCTCCTCACTGACACCATAATAACAATATAAATCTCTGGCTATTTTCTTAAACCTTTTTATGACCGACTTATTGCCAGAGTAAGATATTCCAAATATATTCCAGGTATAATCTACCTCTATTTCCATTAAATCCTCACCAATTTTTATTTCATATAAATGAAAATCCATGGGAATTACATTATCAGGCATTTGGTCAATCAATTTATTTCTAATTTCCATTTCATTCAAAAAATTTTTAACAGATTCTTCATTATGAAAATCTGGTTTTGGAATATCCTTCCTTTGGCCCAAAAGTTCT
Source organism: Roseburia sp. OF03-24 (assembly GCF_003463035.1). Taxonomy (NCBI): domain Bacteria; kingdom Bacillati; phylum Bacillota; class Clostridia; order Lachnospirales; family Lachnospiraceae; genus Roseburia; species Roseburia sp. OF03-24. The sequence goes on from NZ_QSCK01000017.1 coordinate 73,052, forward strand.
GGTTTATGCTGCATAATCAAACTAGCTTTTAGATTTTTCTGTCGTTCTATCCAATTTGTTGCGGCAGGATTGATTTCCACTAAATCATAATGATCCTTTGCGTATTGCACCACTTCCGCAAGGGTATGCGGGTTGGCCGCTATTCTCTTTTCTATCCTTTTTCGTCTGGATTGATAGATAGCTTTTCGGATTCTAATCTTTAGAGATTGCTTTTGAGCTTCTCCAAATATAAAAACACTTGTGGGACCATCTTCACCATTTATTATGGAAACTTGATTGATACTTTTATTTTTCATAAGTGCCCTCTACTCACAAATCCCGATTATATCGGTGATTCACAATCTTTTAGCCAAAATCGCAGTTCCATAACCGTCACAGCAATTTTATACTTTACTTCGATTTCAATCTTTTCTGGTGGATTGACTAAAAGCCTGTCAATATCATTTTCCTCAACACCAGCCATTTTTGCTATCGTTAGCTTGGATATGCCATGATAGGAAACAAGCACTTCCAAAAAACCGCTTAATTGCCTATCCTTATCTTCAATCGCTCCAAAATACAGAAATCCTGCTTTACTAAGTATTTTAAGACGCAATGCAGGATCATCTAGCAAACATTCCACATTGCCCATTACTACTCCATCTATTGTTTCTTCAGTTATTTCTAAATATTTTGAAAGAGTATTTTTATTAAAACGATACTCCTCAATTAAAGAAGTCAACATTTCTGAAATATTTTTTGTTTTTATCATATTTGTGCCTTAATCTCCACTTGTATCATTTACAATATTGCTTGTAACAAGTGTCCCTATGTGAAAGGCACACTCTACACTTTATTGTTGTTATCTTCCATTTTCCGAGCAATTATAACTTTTCCAATCTACGTTTATCAAATGCTCCAAAATTTAGATGCCAGCTCCCGATTTATGATAGATGAGAGAAAATTAGGATTATTATTCTGGAACACTTTCAGACTTTCAAAAAAAGCCGCTTTATTTTCTGTCTTTATATCTGAAAAAGTTGCATCCAGCTTCTGATCTTTTACATTTTTCTCCACATATTCCTCCGACTGCTTTTCGTAATTATCAACCATCGAAGGATTCTTTTTCACTGCCCCTTCATACCAATTTGTAAGGTATTTTAATGCATTAAGCTGTCTGTCCTCATTGCTGCTTTCTTTACTAATCTTCTGATATTCCGTGTATGCACTGCCGTCCATCGTCCTCATCATATCAAGCGCATTTGTAGTCTTTACAATATTGCTACCATGTCCAAGATATGTACCTTTCCCTACTCCATAGTCCATATTTCCGTTATTGTCAGCTTTTCCTGCGCTCGCAAGCTTTGCGATAGACTCCATTGCTTCCAAAAATGGTTTTATGCTATCTTCCGGGATAAAATTCTCTGCCGCATATTCCGCTTTTTTCATACCAAGTGAAATATTTGCCTGCCGTTCTTCCTCTGTCATAGAGCCAGTATTTCCAACAAGGAAATTCTGACGGATGATATCATACACAAATCCCTGTTCCTCTTTGCTGCAGTTCTCCACCGCAGATGCAACCGCCTTGTCTGCACCATACATTCCGGAATATGCCGGAAGTTCTAGGGAGTTATCAACCTGCGTAATTTCTTTTTGGAACGCTGCATTTCTCGCCTCCATTGATTCCCGCTGCTCCTGTGTTACATTGGCATCCACTATACCTTTCTTGTTTTCCACAAGTGCAGCCATTCCATCTCCCGAAAATTCAACAATAACCGCATCTCCATACTGCGAACCGATGTCCTTCATCGCCTGCAGGGTTTCTTCCCTTGACATCTTGTCCATAATCTTATTGCCATGTTCATCTGTAGTGTTAAATTCATACTTTACAAGGGTGTCTTTCTTATATATACCATTCCCATATGAGGGAATATTCGTTGTTCCTCTGTAAAACTGACTGTAATCAATATTCATAATATACACTCTCCTCTACTTTATTTTTTCTTAGGTATTTGTGAAATACCAAAAGTCTCATAAATACAATATTTTTACCACATAAAACATACTATATTTTTATAGTTTCATACTTGTATATATATCTTATGCAAACATATAATATCTGCCTAAATCATCAACTTTATATACATTATTTCCGGTATATGATCTAAAGTGATCGTAATATCCTTATTATAGGTATCCTTCGCGAAACTTAATGCCCGGTACTCTGTAATATTGAATTCGTAATAGTCCACATCCTCCGTATCCGATAAACTTCCCTTTAAATATCCGTCCGGCTTATTGATAAGTGCCGTCAGATCCAGTGTTCTTCCAAACACATCCTGATCCGTATATTTATTTGTTTTCCAGAAATAATCATTGGAAACTTTACTATTTTCTACTGCAATATTTTTATCAGTGGGTAAACCTTTTTTCTTAAAATCATATCCCACAAGCTGCGCATGCATCTCTACTGTGCGGGTTATTACCATCTGTTCATTCTCCTTGTGTATAATTACTTTTCATAATCATAATACTTTCCTGAAACTATACGCATACATATCCGAATACATGTTATCATGCGGTTGTGGCGTCAGCCTTCTATCCAATGCCGCCATATCCACCGTAAAACCACTGTCTGCCACAGAAAAAGCACCATTACTGAATTGAAACTCCGAAGTAAAGTCTGGAATCCCCAGATCACCGCTTGTCCGGTTATGTCCTATAATATTTATCAATGCATCCTTTATCCGCTCTATCTTGGCATTGTCCTTTGTTTTGTTAATCAGATTAGCAGCTTTTTCCGGCAGCCCGCCAATCTTTCCGTCTGGTGTCAGGTAAAGGTTCTCCAGAGAAATATCTTCTCCCGTAACCCCTTTTAAGTAACGCCTGACTTCCTGCACATCCGTGGCATACTGGTAGGTATTGGACGACAGATTTCCCACACTGTCAGCAATTCCTGTGTAATACTGATACATCCGGTCACTGTACTTTTCCTCTACCAGTTTCTGAACCTGTTCCCGGACTTCTTTATCTTCGATACCGCTCACTGTTACATTCCCATTGCTTTCAATCTTTATCTGCATTCCCTCCAGCTCATCACGGGAGATACCTTTGCTTTCCAGATCCTTTACAAAATCCTCGGAAAAATCATGTTTCAGTTCCGCCTTCTGCTGTGCTTTCTCAAAATCTTTCAGATTGGCAAAAATCTTCACATACTCCATTTCCGCATCATCCAGTGTCTTTCCTTCTGCCATGTCCTGCAACAATTCATCCACTGTGCGCCCGCCTTTGTATTGTTTTTCTTCCGGCAGACTTTCAAACTGCTTCTGGTGGAGTTTCTCCATTTCTTTTGTATAATTTTTCTCTGTATCCATCAGGACTTCATTATATTTGTCGAGGTATTCCCTCCAATTTTCATCTTTCCGGCTGTATGCACCGTGAAGGTTCCCGAATGCCTCCCTTATGGCATCGGTCTTTTCCTGTTCTTTATTTTCCGTAACCTTGAAACTGATTTTATAATAATCATGCGGAGAAACTTCTTCCCCATTTTTGTTTTCTATTTTGATACAATATTTATTGGTATTTGTATCCCAGTTCGGGATGGTCAGTGTTTTACGTCCTTCCCCGTCCCATTCTGCCTTTCCGACCTGATTGCCATATTCATCATATAAGGTGAGGTCATAATCACAGCCTTCCGGCATGTCCATGTATATTTGAACCCCAAAATAATTCTGTATGGTTCGATTAAATGGAATGGAAAAGTTGTAGAAATCCACATCCTTTTTATCACTGAGATTTCCTTTCAGACTGCTGGTTTCGTCCTTAATCAGAAAATCCAGATCCAGAAACGTACTTCCCTTCTTCTTGTCCGAAACCTCATAAGTGGTATGCTGTCTGCGATAAGTGTCATTGCTGCCAAGTGTACAGGAATCTTCCTGAAGTGTCATATTTTTCTTCAGTTTTCCTTCAAAAAATGCCACTGTTTCCTTTCCAGACATGAAAAAAATCGGTTTTTGACGAAATGCTGCCCCATATGTAGAATGATTACTGTTTATTTCCATTTCTATTTTCTTCTCCCCAATGATCTATTACAGTTCTGGCACTTACATACACAGAAGCAAGTACATGAACAAGAAGCATATGCCATAAATGTTCCTTTTTCAGTCTTTGTTTTCTTCCCCTAATTTCATATGGAACTCCTCCTATCTCAATATCATTTTTGCATCATGCATTTATTATTCTCCTATTTTGGATGCCAACACTGTATAAAATTCTTTTTCCTGTTGCAGATATGCTGTCCTTTCCTCTGTCATTCGGAATCTATTCACTCTCCATAACGGTCCAAGTGATCTATTACTTTTATGACCATCTATACCAAGTTCCGCTATTCAAAAGCTGTGACATACTTTCTTCATATCTTTTCACTGCTTTCTGCTGAATGGAACTAGGCACCACATAATCGTTACCAACTTCACTTATTTTCCCATTTACCAGTTCGCAATGTGTCCCGTTTATCACAAATTCTCTGCTTGTATCCACTCCCTGTGACGCAAGAAAATCTAAAATATAATCGGTGTATGTATCTGTCATACTTGAAAAATACTGCTGATCCGCAAAATGTATCAGGGAGCTCAGACCACCTATCATCATATTGCATCTTTCATCATCTGCCTTGCTTCCGTTTCCATAGCCCTCGCCCCAGACAAAATCTTCCTGTACCGTCATGCTGTATCCATTTCCAAGATTAAATCTGCTTCCAACCCCAATCGTGATACTGTTTGTACTGGGATCATATGGTTTGTACCCTCTGGTTTTAAATGGCTGCTGTACGGTTCCAAAGGTTTGAATCTCGGATGGGAGATATGACATACCCGTAATTGCCGTAAACGCTTTCTGCCCATTCACATAAAAGGAAGTATGGGTTGCACTGTCTATATCCGCTGTAATCTCGACTTTCTCATCATTGGCAAAAGGATTCTGTCCGGTCATTCCGGTTCCATATGCAAACAGCATTCTTGTAAACTGATATCTTGTATGCTCATCAAAATGATTCAGTGTCTCTGTATCTTCTCCCTTTACATCTCCATTGCAAAAATCAACAAATTCATTTTTGCTGCCATCTTTTGTAGATAATTTACCTGTCTTTGTGTTATAAATGAAATTATAGGAACTTCCAACTTTCGTTATACTCATAAAATTGTTCTCCTTTCTGCATAGGAGTCAGTAATATGCTCTGACTCCTACATGAAATACTTTTTAAAAATCTAATTCATTACCCGGATATGGCTCCATAATACACTTAAACTTTCCATTTTTTGAAATGCTTTCAACTTTCACCGAATCCTCAAATGTGACTGTCATCTGTGTATCGTAAGTTTTCCATTCAAACTGCGACCAGCTTACACCGTTACCGGTATGATCATAAGCCTTGATTGCATCGTTATATTGCTTTTTTGTTTTTCTGAATATTCCGGCACATTTTCAGTATTATTTATTTCCAACAACATTCTTAAACTATCCGGCACTCCATCTATCGCTTTTCTCCACGCTTCACTCTGTTGCTTTGCAACCGCCATCTCATACTGCATAACATAATCCTGATATGCCTTTTCTCTTGCGGCACTTGCTTCTTTATCTACCTTTAACAACTGCCGTTTGGTATCTTGCTTCATAAGCATTAGACGCTTTTGACAACAGCCTTTCATTGTTCCACGACCGTAATAATCGGCTTCTTTCCTGTTCCTGCTTTGCAATCTTTTCATTCAACATTTCCTGCTGCTGTTTTTTAACCTGCGCCCGTTTTTCCAGATATTCTTCCAAAAGCTCTTTTTGTCTATCTTTCTTGTTGCTTGTCTTTTTATAAAAACTGTTTTGTGAACGAGCATAAAATTCCGACTGATTATTAACACCAGACCATGAATCGCCCCTATAATCTTTAGCAGTAGCTCCTACAGTGAGCACCATAGAAGCTTCCAACGGTGCAAAGGACGAAGTTAAGTCACGTTTAAGTGCTGATAATATCTTTTCCCTGTACTCCGGATCATCTTTCATATTCTTAAATGCTTCCTCTGATATGTTGATAGCCACATTGGTTATAGTTCTATTTCTGGGTATCTTATCAATTTCAGCATAAAATTCCTTTTTGAAAATCGCCATTTCTTCCGCTTCTGATAATTCCTTTGTATTGCCCGTTTCTCCCGTGCTGTTTACGCTCTTTGTACTTTTCGTTGTTGCAACATTGTTCTGATAATAACTCTGTCCTACTCCACTAATAGCCATTTTTAATCCTCCTTTATCAGCACTTTTTCATGCCTTTATATCAAATAGGCGTTTGCGAAACGCCAAAAGCCGCATAAATACGGCATTTTTTGTTGTTAAAATAAAATATCTCCTCAAGATTTATGGTAAAATAGAGTTGCGAGAAACTATCAACCAATCCTGATATGCCTTTTCTCTCGCAGCACTTGCTTCTTTGTCTGTCTTTAACAACTGCTGCTTGGTATCTTCCGTCAATTCCACCTCTTTACCATTGACCGTAACATATCCTCTTGCAACTGCCCTGCTGACCATTGCAGAATCAGAGAAATGCACAATATAAGAATTTTCTTTATCTCCTTTTGTGATACCCAATACATCCTTTCCAGATGTTGCTGTGATTTTTTCTTGTTCGCATACCTTTTTACTTTCTGCATTCTGTTGGCTATAATGCGGATATTTACTATATAAATTTTTCTGTCGGTCATAGATGGAATCAATCTGTTTATTTAAAATGTTCATAGTCCACTGCCCTCCCTTGCTTTTTCCTTATTATTTCAATATTTCTCAAACATTTTAATACCCGCATTAAACAATAAAACCAATTTTTTCAAACAGAAATTCACAATATTTATGCATATCCTGATTTCCGCTTCTTAAAACAGAAGAAAACAAAGACTTTATATCTATATTTCCTCCCGTTCTTTCATATTGCTCCAGATAAAGTGAACGGAACTCTAAATAAGAATCTTGAATATAATCACATGCCTGATTTATATCAAAGGCATCAAACGATTCATCCAATTTTGTATTCTGAAATTTCTGCTTATTTTCTGCATTTTGCTTTTGACTTTTGGCAACCATTTTGTCCCATTTTATCAGTTCCTCAAAACCTTTATTTAGCTTTTCCAATTCTTCATCCATTGACAACAGACGTCTTTTTCCACTCTCTGGATTATCGCATACATACACTTCTCTTGTTCCATTCCTATATCCTTCTACAATTTTTTGATACATAGTAGAATAGGCATATGTAGCTCCCATTCCAATATCATCGAAACCATACCCATTTTTACTTTCACGGATACTTTTTAAATATTTAGCCTTTTCATCCCATAATTCTCGAAGATAATCATTTGACCAAACAGTTTTAGGCACCGTTTCTCTGATATAATTTGCGTAACTAGCGTCTAAGGCAAAACTATCATGTATATATGTGTTTTCCTGATTTTCCCCATCGACTTCATCTGAATGTCCTATCTTCCGGCATACGTCCTTGCCGGATGTTACGGTCATTTTTTCTTGCGATTCATTTGCCTTATGCTTTTTATGAGAAAACCCTATAGTTTTCATATAATCGCCTTTTTGATGACCGTACAATGAAGATACGGTATTCTGACCAAAACCGATGTGCATACTTCTATTCCTCCAATCAGTTTATCTGAATTGTACCGTCTGCTATAACAAACTGTACATTCAACTCAGACATAATATCTTTGTGCTGTGTCCGGTTATATGCTAAAATTTCCCGGATATCACTTGCGTAATACTGATAGGTCAGATTCCCGCCCGGATTTAACTGAATTTTTAACGCCTAATCCCATATTAACTCCTTTCCACGGTTCTTCTGTCAGTCAGAACCGTACCTGCTCTCTCCATCCGAAGCCCAAGTAGTAACCTTTAATTGATTTATTGGATATAGAAATTGATACTATGCATATGTATCAAAACCTACCTTATTTTTAGTTGTCGCTTCTATAGCAATCATATTTTCTGTTTTTTTATCTTCTTTTTCTTTATCCTCTTTCATTCTCTCCAGCCATTTGTCAATTTCTGAATCCGTACCAGTCTCTCCAAAAATGCCACAGGTTGTCATTTCGGTTCCATTATTCGTAAACTTAAACTCCACTGATATCAGTTTACTACCATGACTTATTGCCGCCTTCTGTGCATTTCGTATAACATCTGGCATAATTGCTAAATTTTCCTCAAGCCATTTCGCAGTTTTTTCATCTCCACATGCCTTTTGCATTACACTTCTGTCAATCAATACAGAAGCATTTTTGCATGGAGTCAAACATTTATACTTGTTAGTCAAATACTTTGAATAGTCTGATACATTTTTAAACTTATTGGCTGAATTCATAGTGTATCCTGCATAATAATTTGAATTTATCGCCACTGACATATTCTATCCCTCCTCTTTCAATTATTCAAATATCCCTGATCCAGTTCTTCTTTCGACCAGACTCTTTCATACGTTCCACCAATTTCGTCAAAAACCTTTTGCCATGTAGAAAATTTATGGATTTCCTCCATGCTATCCTTGTTATTCTGAAGCCATTCATACAGCTTTTCATACATAGAACCAGAAAACCGGACACTCCAATTGTTTTTATAATTTTCATTGTCACTGTATGACATTCCATCAGCTCCTATGGATATAATTCCCTGATCTGTCCGTTTTGCCATTCCTCTAATCTCTAAATCAGCCCAGATAAAACCTTCTTCCCGACTCTCAATTAAATTAGGGTATTTGTCAAAATACATCTCCGCTAATTCTTCATACCTCTTCCGATCCGCTTCATTTTGCAGAAGAACCTTGCCACCTCTGCCTTTCTCACCGTCTTTTACTAAATACTGGATGCCGGTACCTGAATGTGTATTTAATGTAAATCCCTGCAAAGTCTCCACATCCAGCGAATCTTTATCCATTACATTCTGCAATGCATCTTTTAATTCATCATCTAATACCAGGGCATCGTAACTCATCGTTCCATGCTCAGAAATCAAAAACTGCTTTCCTGTTGTTTCATCCTGTCTTATTTTTATATCAGAATAGGAAAATGCCCCCAAACGCTCCCCGTCTTTATTGTATATATCAAAACATTCAGCTTCATTATCGGGTACGATTCTATAATTTTCGGATTCGTACTCTGAATATTCCTGTTTCAAAGTATTTATCGTTTTTCCTGACAGTGCCAGATAAGAATCCATCACTGTACTTTTCTTAGCACGATTGATATCCGCTCTACTGCTAATATCCTCCTTATCCACCGTCTGAGCCAAAGTATCAGCCCACTTATTCTGGTTCCGATTTGGTTTTAGGTTGTTATAACCTGTTGAATAACGGCTCTCCGCTCCTATACTTCCAATCATTTTTTTAATTCCTCCCGGCATTTTATTCTCTTATTTTAGATGCCAACACGATATAAAATTCTTTTTCCTGTTGCAGATATGCTGCCTTGACACTCTGCGGCACTGTCTGAAGGTAATAACCACTCATATAAGCAATCTGCTTTTTGGTTTTTTCGTCTGCAAACTGATAGGTTCTGTTATTCGCTTTTTTTGTACTTTTTCCTTTCGATGGAATATAAGACCAGTTTGGTTCTCCATTACTACCAGAAGTAATTAACTGTTCCCTTCCAACTGTTCCTATATTTGAAAAAGAGATTCCCATAAATCCACCTCCAACAGCTTGAAGTTTTCGTATAAAATTTTATTCAACGACTTCATAAAGCGGTTCATACTTTCTGTCATCCATTGGTCACACTCTAGCTTCAAACATACTTTGGCTAACACCTTTCATCCACATATTCTGTGTTGCTCCATATCCTTTTTCCTGCCCTATATCATACAATCCACTGCTGTCAAATCCTATTTTCAATACCAAATCATTTTCTTTTTTCCAACCATTCTTAGCATATTGCAGCCATCTCTTAGAATAAAGTTCATACCCTGCGCCACTTTTAGATTTTTCCTTAAACAATGCCAGTAAATCTGTACCATCCTCTGCAATAAAAGTACCATTTTTATATGTCGCATTGCGTGCATCATATCCAGTTGTCTCATACACTTCATGCCATAAAGAATATTGGTTTGCCTTTGTCATATTTGCCTGCGAATTAACAATTTCATTATCTGCATCATGCATACAAATCCACGCATGTGTCCATATATTTTTCGCATTATCCCCTTCATTCAGTAATTTTTCTATCTGCGATAATGTATCTCTATCTGCATTTCCCGACACTGTTAATTGATATGTATATGGATCAATAGAAAATACCAAATCTGCCTGTTTTGATATTGATATCCCATTCTTTGAAAGTAGATTTGAAATCTGCTGATTTACAACACTTCTGGCATACTGTTTTTCCCTGTCAGTATTGCGTACATAACCAACACTTCTTGAACCACCTGTATATACATCCTTGTAATTTCTTAATGCATAATCATACCGGGCAAATCCAGCCGAATATTTTCCTCCTGTTTGTAACATTCTTTTCTCATTGCGGTAAGCTATGGAACGCTGATCTTCTGTCATATATGAGCAAAAATTAGGTGAGGTCACATCACAATATTTTGATTCGATATATGCCATTGGATCAGAATGAGACAAATTTTCTTTGTACACTTTATCATAATGCTCCTGCAAAACTTTTTGTACGAAACGATCTTCCTCTGTAAGTCCATCATACTGATATCCTACAGTTGTACCGGCGCTGGAATTATTGGGCAGCTTGTTTAAATCCCTGCCAGCTGGAATGTTGTTATAATAGTCAGAATTATTTACAGTAACCATATTATCCCCCTGCCTTATATAAGTCTTATAATCTGTATCATGTAAATCATACTGGAACCCTATCGATAAACTTTTTTCATTTTATTTTACATATTTTTTCTTCATTATTCGGAGTTCTTCCGACTATGTCACCTATTTGATTTCTCTCAGCCTCAATATGATATGTAATCCAAGTTCTCTTTTTTCCTATGTTCAAATGACTAAGCACTATTTATACTTACTATTTGCACTTGTCAAATCAAGATAAGCATCCATACTTTTCGTCCAAAGCAACGATAAGTCAAACCTTCCCAATTTGTTTAAATCTTCTATGCTTTTTTTGAACATTGCGATAAAATCTCTTCTGTCGTTAAGTCCCATATTACCAGCTTCAAGCGGCAGAGACGTGAAACCTCCCTGCTTTTCCACTTTGTAATGTGCCTCCAATGCACGCATTTCGACTACTGTAGCATTTGATGGATTAACATCATTGATATAAATTCTTTGCTCAAACTCTTTCCCGTTTTCATCCACACCTTTCGCTAACACCACAGGATTTTCATCCGTCGAATCATCCGCATATTTAAGACAATAAGAAAGACCTGTACCATTACCTCCTGTCCACAACATATTATCTGTTGTAAATATCTGATATACCTTTGGTGTTTCTGCCGTATAAAATGTCTTTTCCCCAGATGCAGGAGTTTTCATTTGATTACCTTTTTGTTGACCGTATGATGAAGATACGGTATTCAGGCTAGAACTAATGTTCATATTTTTGTTTCTCCAATCAGCTCAAAATTTTCTCTTTTTAATTATTCAAATATACCTGATATGTTAAATTTTAGTATCAAGCGTTGCCTGTGCAGGAGATTTCCCCGACTCTGCCAATTCTCTTGTAACACTATCTAATGCACCATCTTTGATTGGCTTACCAATTTTCCAGTTAGGATCAGCCTTTTTTGCGGCATCATAAAATGCCTGTCTGTAAATTCTCTCATATTTTTCAAGGGTGTACCCGGCAGCCAATCTGTCCTTTTTCTGCATTTTGCGGTACAAATTGTTATATACCTCGGAACGTTTTGTTGTATCTCCATTGTGGACACCGTTTTCACGCAGGAACTCTTTTTTTGTCAGTTCATACATTTCTTCTTTGCTGCTATCCGGAATTGATATGATCCGTTTTCTCGAACTTTCATTTTCATCTGTCACTAAAAGTCCTGCCAGTCCATTTACAGGGTTGATATAATCTCCATCCTTGTCATAATGACTCATCAGATTTTTTATTCCCTGAATATTGCCATACATTGCACCATTTCCAGCAGACATCATTTGTTTTACTGCGGCTTTATATTGTTTGCTGTTTGTGTTAATCCCGGCAGCTTTTAACTTGGACTGAACAGAACTGCTGTTCAACTGGGACAACTGAAAACTGCCTATTGCATTTACTCCTGATGTCCCAAATGATTTTTGAAACAAAAAAGCATAATCCGTTATTTTTGACATAAAACATCCTCCCATATTAAACCTGTTATCTTACCTATATCCTTACGCTTTCCTATCAAAAGACGTTTTCTCTTCCAAATAGTTCGGCAGTTCTTTCAATTCTGAGCTTTGGGCATTCTTTTGCGTATGGTATTCATTGAAGTAAATTCCGTAAAATTCTCTTTCCTTTTCCCGCTCAGCCGGAGTTCTTTCGCATCCCCATCCATAACTATCTCCCAGATAGGTCAACACTTTTGTTCCTTGATAAGAAATGTCGGCACCATATCCTTCGCCTGTCAGAATCGGACATTCCAGTGTGCCTCCTCCCGCCAGAGCAAACTTCTTTTGCGCAAGGTTGTTATTTTTCCCCTCTGCCCTCTCCAGAAAATCGAGCAATGATAATTCTCCGATTCCTTTGCATTTCGGATTACCATTTTGACTTTTTACCGCATTTTTAGCCTGCTGATATAATGCCTTTCTGTCAGGGGATACATCGGATATGTATTCTGCACATAACCTTGTTCTCTGCCTGTGAATAGATTCTAATTCCGTTTTACTCGTAGTGTTGGCAGCTCTCTGAGCCAGTTCCTTAATCTCAGAGACAAACTCTGCCTGTGACTTATTGCTTTTCCCTGCACTTGGAATCATAGACCAATCAGGTTCTCCACTTCTCAGCGATACACTATATTTTGTAATAGCAGAACTCGTTGCATTTGAAATCGATATTCCCATGAATTCACCTCATATTTTCTACCTTCTCTGCATATATTTTAACCTCTATATATACTTATCCATTTATCATATTCATTCTTTAAAATTCTCATAACATACTTATTTCCTCTATTTTTTTATCGGATAAAATAACCTGTTCTCCTAGTCCCATATCATCAAACGACCATATTACGCACACAAAGACCATCTCTTTACAAGATAACCACAGCCTTAAATTCATTTTCATCGCAGGAAAGCACCATATCACCGCCATATTTATCCACAACTGCTTTTACATTTAACAGCCCAATGCCGTGATGATCCCCTCTTTTGCTCTTTATCGTGTCATTTTCAATTTCCACCTTTTCTGTCACCGGATTTCTCACCGCAAATATCAGTTTATGATCTTCGCACTCTAATTTCAGATGAATGACCGCTTTTCCGGTATTTTTCAGTACCTTTTCACTCTCCCGGATTGCATTATCCAATA